>SCSY01000119.1 GCA_004298625.1 Nitrospirota bacterium
AGAAAGATTGCAATCACGCCCGAAAGGATGATTACGGTCCTTGATATCTCATCGCCCAGCTTGCCTATCGAGATTATCGCAAATACGCCCACTGTCGAAAAAAACGACGTCTTCCATAATGCCCTTATCTCGTCCCAGAAAGAAAATCTCTTGGTATAAAGACCTTCGTAATAAAATAAAAATATCCATATAAAAAAAATCCACCATGCATTAATAAGATTTCTGAAGGGAGGCTCCTGAGGAAAACCCGCATATATGTGGGGCAGCAGATCAGTCCTTATAATGGTCGAAAGACGGAATATCCCCAGAATCGAAAGTATATCTATGCCGGAGATAGACACAAACTCTATAGCAGCTTTCAATCTGTTATTCAATGCCTTTTTCTCTATCATATATTTAACCTTTTAAATTATTGGCTGCAAGAAATCTCTTCAGAGCGACCTCACGCTTCTCCGGAATATAGCCTGTAGCGAGCATTATAATCTCTGTATCGAGCACAGAATATGCCGGACGCTTTGCAGGACGTGGAAACTCATCAGCAGTCACAGGAATTATCTCGGCTTTTATGCCGGCAAGCGAAATAATCTCCCTGGCGTAATCAAACCAGCTTATGCCGTCACCAGAATCATCGGCAATATGATATATACCGAAATTTCCGCTTTCGATCAGTTTCTTTATGCCTGCAGAAAGACTTAGGGTGGATGTCGGAGAGCCTATCTGGTCTGTTACGACCTTTATCCTGGAGTTTCCCTTTGCAAGGTTGAGAATTGTCAGCGCAAAATTATTGCCGCCCCTGCCATAAAGCCCGCTTGTTCTCACAATATAAAACTTATCCGAAATCCACTGGATATATTTTTCCCCTGCAAGCTTTGACTCGCCATAAACGCTCAAAGGGTTAGTATTGTCAAATGGAGTATAAGGCCTGTTTTTTTTGCCGTCAAAAACATAGTCCGTGCTTATATGGCATAAGGGGATATTCATCTCTGCACAGGCAATGGCAAGATTCTGGACGCCAAGGCCGTTAGTCATAAAAACCTTATACCTTTCCCCTGCTGCCTCTGAGTTATCCACATTTGCATAAGCAGCGCAATTTATGACTATCTCAGGCGCAGCGCTTTTTATATTCTTCAGCACAACATCTTTTTGGGTTATATCCAATTCCTGTCTCGAAAACGGCAGGACCTCATACCCCTCTCTGAGCAATGGGATTAAATCCTGTGCCAGCATACCCTTTGAGCCTGTGACGAGAATTTTCATTTATTTCTCCCAGAACCCCTTACTCTCGGCACAAAGCCTTTCCTTCAAAGGCTTCCACCACCACTCATTATCCTTATACCACCTGACAGTCTTTTCGAGTCCTTCATCTATCCTCACAGAAGGCCTCCACTGCAACTCACGTCCTATTTTAGAATTATCAAGCGCATACCTATAATCATGCCCCGGCCTGTCTTTAACAAATTTAATGTACTCCTCGCCCTTACCCACTATCCCGAGAACTTTTCTTGCAAGCTCTATATTCCTTATCTCGGAATTGCCGCCGATGTTATATATCTCGCCTATCCCGCCGTCATGCATGATCTTGTCGATCGCCTCACAGGTATCTTCAACAAAAAGCCAGTCTCTGATATTTTCGCCCTTTCCATAAACCGGAATTGGTTTATCTGTCAAAAGGCTTGTAACCATCAGGGGTATAAACTTTTCAGGGAATTGATAATAACCATAATTATTTGACGGCCTCACGATAATTGCAGGAAGGCCGTAAGTCTCATGATATGCGCGGACAAGGAGATCTCCGGCTGCCTTGGAAGCAGAGTATGGAGAATTGGGCCTCAATGGCGTTTCTTCCGAAAATTTTCCTTCATTGCCGAGCGTTCCATACACCTCGTCTGTTGATATATGGATAAACTTTTTAACAGATGCGGTCCTCAATGCCTCAAGCATTACATGAGTCCCTAAAATATTTGTAAGTATAAAGGGCTGGGCATCGTGGATTGATCTGTCAACATGGGTCTCTGCCGCAAAATTTACAACATAATCACTTTTATTAAGAACATCCATGGCAAGGTCCATATCATCAATCCTTCCATGAACAAAACGATACCGTTTATCTTTCTTAATATCCCTTAGATTTTCGAGGTTCCCGGAGTATGTCAGAGCATCAAGGTTTGTAATCTCATAGCCGGGATATTTTTTTAGGATATATCTTATAAAGTTTGAGCCTATAAATCCGCAGCCGCCTGTAACAAGTATCTTCATCTAAAGGATGATCTCCTGTCCGAATTACTCAATTTTAAACTGACTATTGGAATTATTCTCATACCTGATCTCATCAACCTTTTCTTTCCTGCCCCGGCCTGCATAAAGCCTGTCGGGAAAATTTATGACCATCGCGTCTTCCTCGCCGATATTTTTATATCCATGAACAACTCCAGGCGGCACAATTACGGCAAGCCTGTCTGCATTTTCTATTACCTGCTTATTATTATAAGTTGGTGATTTTTTCCTGTTATCCCAAAGATACAGACTGAATTTACCCAGGAAACAAAAGCAGTCGGTCTGCTCTTCATGTTCATGAGGCCCCCTTGCAGCAGCGGGATGTGTAACAGAAATATAGCTCATTGCAAGATCAAAATCAGTCAACTCATCTTTCCGGAATAACTCCATCAACCAGCCCCGTTCATCAGTATAGGAATTTAATTTTTTTATAACCACTCCCCCTATATTCCCGTCTTTAAACACCTTTAACCCCTATCAGAGAAGGTAATGATCTTTGAGCGGTTTTTTTTGCCGATAGTCCATACAATCCAATAAAAAATAAAGAGGCAAAAGCCTCGGAGCCCCGATTTCTATCGGGGCGAGAATGAGCGAGAAGATTGTTACCTTCTCTATCCAAGCAGTCATATATATTAAACTTCAACCGTTGAATCATCTCCAACCATGAGACAAAGCGCCTTATGCCGGGCACTATTTTTTATAACCCTTGTATTTTTACCCACGATGCTGTCTTCAAGCCTCTCAACTCCTGATAAAAAAGCGCCATTTAAAATAACAGAATGTTCTATGGAAGAATCGAGGAGCGTGACATTATGACCGATACTCGTAAAAGGTCCTATGAATGAATCCTTTATTTTCGAACCTCCTCCGATAATAACAGGGCCTCTGACAACGCTGTTTATCACAGAAGCCCCTTTCTCAATCGTCACCCGTCCGCTTATCTGGCTTTTACTGTCCACACTGCCCTTAATCTGCCTTTTTATATATTCATCAAGGACAATTGTGTTTGCCTGAAGGAGATCATCTTTCTTGCCTGTATCAAGCCACCAACCGTTGAGGATCTCACTTTTTACCCTGCATCCCATGTGTATAAGCTCCTGTATCGCGTCTGTGATCTCGAGTTCCCCCCTTAAAGACGGCCTTATCCTTGCAATAGCGGCATGTATCCTTGCCGTAAATATATAAACACCGACAAGGGCAAGGTTTGAAGGAGGCTTTGCAGGTTTCTCAACCAGCCTAATTACGCTTCCTTTCCTGTCGAGTTTTGCCACGCCAAACTGCTGCGGATTATCTACTTCCTTCAGGAATATAAGCGCGTCAGGAGCCTGTCTTTTAAACTCTTTAATTGCGTC
>SCSY01000012.1 GCA_004298625.1 Nitrospirota bacterium
ATCTTAAACCTCCCTTAAATATTTAGCTGCATCCTCAGGGGATGTTGTTACCACATAAAAACCCGAGCCCCATTCGAACCCGCTCACCCGCGTAAGTCTCGGCATGACCTCCATGTGCCAGTGGAAATCTTCTCCGAGGGTATGCCAGTGATCGCGCCGGGGTATCCTGTTGGGCGCCGTGTGAATAATATAATTATACGGGGGATTTTTCAATATTGCGCCAAGCCTTTTCATCAGGGAAGACAGTATCAGGCCGAAATCTTCTGTTTCGTCATAGGTTATGTCCTGAAATGCGCAGGAATGTCTCTTGGGCACTATCCAGAATTCAAATGAAAACCTCTGCGCATAAGGGCAGAACGCAACAAAATTTTTTGTTTCGAAGATTACCCTATGCCCGTACCGCAATTCCTCCCTCATTATGTCGCAGAATATGCACCGCTCCTTAAAGGCATAATACTGCTTTGCGCCGTCAAGCTCTTCCTTAACGCGTTTCGGGATAATCGGCGTTGCAATGATCTGAGAATGCGGATGGGAATAAATAGCCCCTGCCTCCTTGCCCGAGTTCTTATATATCAATATATACCTCATCCTTGAATCTCTTTCAAGGTCGGCGGTCCTTTCCTTGTAGAGGGTGACGATTTTTACCACCTGTTCAAAACCCATATCCTCGGGTTTTTTATTATGTTCGGGAGTCTCTATGATGATTTCATTTGCGCCGATACTGTTCATCTTGTCATACATGCCGATGCCTTTTCTGCCGAGTTCTCCTTCTATCTGGAGAATGGGATTGGCGCTCGGGATTACCCTGGCCTGCCAGCCCGGTTCATTAGGCCTTGAGCCGTTTCCCCTGATTGCGGCTATCTCTGAAGGAGTCTCGGATTCTCTCCCCGAACATAATTTGCAGCCGGATTCTTTTACATCATCAGGCAGGTTGTATTCTCCGGGAGCCTTTGAATCGGCCATAACGGCAACCCATCTGTTAAGCAGGGGGTCTTTTCTCAGTTCATGCATCAGGCATTCCTTTCATAGATATGCTTCAGCCCTCTTAAAACAAGAGCCGGTTCAATATAATCGGTCCTCTTAAGAACCGGCGCAACAAGCCCTGAGCCCCCTCCTGTTATAACCACCTTGAAGCTCTCTCGCTCCATATCTTCAACCTCTCTTATAATCCTTTCAACCGCTCCTGCCGTCCCATATATAATACCAGAAAGCATATTGCCTGTCGTATCCTTTCCCAGGGCTGAAAACGGCTTTGAAAGCTCTACATCAGGGAGTTGTGCGGTTTTATCATGAAGCGCATTTTTCATAAGCCATATTCCGGGCATTATTGCTCCGCCTTTATATACATTGCCGGCGCTTATAAAATTTACAGTAGTTGCCGTTCCAAAATCTACAACTGCAGCAGGAGAGCCGAAAAGACTACACGCTCCTGCAGAGGCTGCAATCCTGTCTGCGCCGAGTTTTTCGGGTTCTTGTATCTGAAAATCAATGCCTGTGTTTAGTTTATGCGTCAATATTAAAGGCTCTTTTGCGACCAGCGTCTTACATGCCTTTTTCAGGGCGTCCGTATGCCCCGGCGACACAGAGGATATTATACCCCCTTCATACGTTTTGTCTATATTTTTTTCTTTTATAAACCCATTAATAAGTCCGGCATATTCCAGGGAAGATTTTAAAGGCAAAGTATCAATTTTTTGGGTAACAAGACCTGCCCCGGTAAAAAAGCCTATGCTTATTGAAGAATTGCCGATATCTATTGCAATAAGGTTCATTGTCCCCCTTAATTTTTTCCTATTCTGCCATTTATCCGCATTTATGGCAATAGCCTATCGTATTTCATTGACAATCATTTTATTCCTGATAAAATTTAACCCATGACAGCCCAAGAAGGTATAAGGACTAAGGAAGCAGACGGATCCGGTTCAGCAGACACTGCCTTACGCCACAGGATACGGATGGAAATGCTGATATCAGCCGTATCGACAACCCTTACGAAATTAAAACCCGAGGAGATAGACGAGGGGATAAACTGGGCGCTGGAGGTCATAGGCGAGATTGCGGATGTTGACCGAAGCTATGTCTTTCTTTTCTCTGAGGATGGGACAACTATGACCAATACCTATGAGTGGTGTGCAGAAGGGATCGAGCCTCAGATTCAGAGACTTCAGAAACTACCTGTTGATTCCATGCCGTGGTTTATGGATAAGATGAGGCGTGAGAAAACCTTCCATGTGCCTTCTGTCGAAGACCTGCCTAACGAAGCGATTGCCGAGAAAACAGAATTAGAGGTTCAAGGGATAAAATCCCTCATAGTCGTCCCTATGGCCTATGGAAAAACCCTTGTCGGGTTTGTGGGGTTCAATTCGGTGCGTTCAAAAACTATATGGACGGAAGAAGACACAAGGATGCTTAAAGTGATAGGCGATATCTTTTTGACTGCAATAGAGCGAAAGGAGATGGAAGAAGTTGAGAAAGCCTTAAAGTCCTCCAGGGAATATGCAAAGAATATTATTGACAGCTCGATTGATATGATAATCTCGGTTGATATTAGCCGAAGGATTGTTGAGTTTAATAAAGCGGCAGAAGAGACTTTTGGATATCATCTTGACGAGGTCTCCGGAAAGCACGTTGACATTCTCTACGCGGACGCAGAGGAAGGCCTTAAAGTTCACGAAACAACGGTCGAATACGGCAGGCATGTGCAGGAAATCCTTAACAGGCGAAAAAACGGCGAAATCTTTCCAAGTCTCCTTGCCGCATCTGTGCTGCGCGATGCAAACGGCGCATTTATAGGCGTTATGGGGGTTTCCCGTGATATAACCCAGCGCAAAAAGGCTGAGGAAGAACGGAATAAGCTCCTTCATGATATAACAACAGCCGAGCAGGAATTAAAGAAAAGGGTCTCGGAGCTTGAAAAATTCTACGAGATGTCCATAGACAGGGAACTAAAGATGAAGGAGTTGAAGAAAGAGATAAAGAGGGTGAACGAAGAACTCCTGCATTGCAGGGAGAACAGAGGATGAATAATTTTAGGCCGAATGGAAAACAGTCTAAAAAAGGACTGACGCCGGAGCTGATTGCAGCGATTTATGCGGTTGTCGGATGGAGCTGGATTATCGCATCCGATCTCATTCTGGATATGGTGAGTAATGATCCCGAAGTCATTACCCGCATTCAGACATATAAAGGCTCTTTCTATATTATCGTGACAGCGGTAATGCTCTACTGGCTCATTCGCCGCTATGGGGATAAGTTCCTGCTGGCGGAGGAAGCGCTGGAGAAGGCGCGCGACAACCTCGAAAAGACCGTCATGGACCTCACGCGTAAAGAGGAAGAGTTGCTGCAAGTGAATGAAGGACTCAAACAGATGGAGGATAAACTGGCAAAGAGCGAATACAAACTCGGAACCATAATTGCTACAGATCCCGACTGCATAAAACTGCTCGCGCTCGACTGCACCATCATGGAGATAAACCCGGCAGGACTTGCAATGATAGAGGCGGATTCCCTCAGCGAGATTGTCGGCAAATCACTCCTTCCTATGATTGTTCCTGCGTATCGGCGACCCTTTCAGAAGCTGGCAGAAAAGGTATTTAAGGGCGGCTCAGGGATGCTTGAGTTTGAAATCATCGGATTGAAAGGCACACGGCGCTGGCTTGAAACACGCGCATTGCCCCTCAGAGATGCAAAAGGAGAAATTACCGCCATTCTGGAAATAACCCGCGACGTCACCGAACGTAAAAAAACCGACACGGAGATTAAAGAAAGGGTTGAAGAGCTTGAGAAGTTTTATGAAATGTCTGTAGGCAGGGAGCTGAAGATGAAGGAACTCAAGGAAGAGATAGCACAATTAAAAGCCGACCTTTCGGGCTATAAAAAGGAATAACATAAACACATAATGACCGCTAAATCAAACTCTTCTCTCAGCGCTTTTAAATTCTTTTCGCAGCTTTGCGGGCTCGTTACTGCGGCATTAGGGATAATCGCCATTGCGGGTTGGCTGACGGGATGGAGAATCCTTACCGCAATAAGGGCAAATTATATACCCATGGCGCCCAATACGGCGCTATCCTTTATCATACTCGGCATAGCGCTTTATGCACTCGTAACAGAGAGAAAACCCGCCCTTAAATTATCGCGGATCGGCGTCGGCGTGATCTTGGTTTTATCCCTTATCCGGTTAATGGAGCTTAGCGCAGATATTAACCTGAATGTCGATCGCTGGATATTTCAGGTTCCGGAAGATAAACTCGGGCTTATCCCCATAGGCAAGATGGCATTGCCTACTGCCCTTAATTTCTTATTTGCAAGCGTTGCGATCTTGCTCGCCCCATTCTTAAGGAGACGTCTGGTTTGCTATGCCCTGACAAGGATATTTGCCGGACTGACAACCTTTATCGGTTTAGTTTTCTGTCTGGGTTACATCTTTGACGCGCCGTTGCTTTACGGCGGGACAACAATACCAATGGCGCTCAATACTGCGATTGCATTTTTTGTTCTGGGTCTGGGACTCGTTATCAACAACCTTAGCCATGACATAGCCGAGCGGAAGCAAGCTCAGGAAGCGGTGAAAAAAGCTTATGCTGAGTTAGAGGCGCGGGTTGCAGAACGGACATCGGAACTGGCAGAGGTAAATAACGCATTACAGGCAGACATTATCGAGCGAAAGAAAGCAGAGGAAGAACTTAAAGAGTCGGAGAAATCTTATAGGGAACTGACTGAAACATTGGGCGCTGCATTGGAAGATATCAAAAAAAGAGAGCAAATCCTTTTAAAAGGCAGGGACGCATTTTTGAATATGCTTGAGGATGTGAGCGAGTCCTATAAAGAACTCGTTATAGCTTATGACTCAAC
This sequence comes from Nitrospirota bacterium, assembly GCA_004298625.1. Taxonomy (GTDB): domain Bacteria; phylum Nitrospirota; class Thermodesulfovibrionia; order Thermodesulfovibrionales; family UBA1546; genus SCSY01. The sequence continues at coordinate 4,855 of SCSY01000012.1, forward strand.
CATCGAGGGATGGTCCGGAGCCCTCGACTACAGAGACAAAGAAACAGAAGGCCACTCGCAGCGCGTTACGGAAATAACAATAGAGATAGCCCGCGCCGCAGGAATCGCCGAGGAAGAACTGGTGCACGTGCGCCGGGGCGCATTGCTTCATGACATCGGCAAGCTCGGCGTGCCCGACAGCATTCTGCTCAAGCCCGGCAAGCTCACTGAAGATGAATGGGTAATTATGAGAAAGCATCCCGTGATAGCATATCAACTGCTCTCGCCTATTGCATTCCTGCGTCCTGCGCTTGACATCCCGTATTGCCATCACGAGAACTGGGACGGCACGGGCTATCCTCAAGGTCTTAAGGCAGAGCAGATTCCCTTGGCAGCGCGTATATTTGCATTAGTGGATGTATGGGACGCCCTGCGTTCAGACCGCCCTTACAGGCCTGCCTGGACGGTTGAAAAAACCAGAGATTACATCGCCTCACTGAAAGGCATTCAATTTGATCCCGGACTCGTCGGGATATTCCTTAAAGTTATCTCAGCATAGTAAGGTCGCCGGCGCTTATTTTCTTCAGCCCTCCTGATGGAAGCCGCAATATAAGCAGACCCTCATCATCTATGTCTTCTGCGACTCCGATAAAGGTTTCCCTGCCGGCAATCACCTTAACCTTCCTGCCGAGAGTTGATGAAAGATTCTTCCACTCCTCAAGCAAGGGTTTTCTTCCATCCCTTATGAGAACCTTATACCATCGCTCCATCTCTTTTAATATCTCCGCAATGAGAACAGTCCTTGATTGCATCTTGCCGAGTTCTTCTTTTATTGATGTCGCAATATCCTGAATCTCAGGAGCGAAATCCTTAATTTTACTATTCACATTTATTCCAATGCCGATAACGGCAAATAAAATCCTATCAGGGTCTGATTTCATTTCCGTAAGTATGCCGCCCAATTTTTTATTGGAAAGCATCAGGTCATTGGGCCATTTGATTTTCACCCTAAGTCCTGTCGGAAGCGAGTCGCAACGACTTGAATTTCTTATTGCATGGGCGCAGGCTGTTGCAGCCATAATTGTGAGAAGCGTTGCGTTTTTCGGTTCGAGCTCAGGCCTCAAAATAACGCTCATATAAATATTGCTCTTCGGCGGCGAGACCCAGGTCCTTCCGAGCCTTCCCTTGCCCTTTGCTTGCCTGTCTGCAATTATAACTGTACCGTGGACAGCGCCTTTTTCTGCAAGCTCCATTGCGAGGGCGTTTGTAGAATCAATGCTCTCAAAAAAAATAATCTCCCTGCCGACAATGACGGCAGCTGGGATTAAAGCTCTTAGCTCCTCAACCGAAAACTCAGGCGCTTTCAGAAGCCTGTATCCCTTTGC
>SCSY01000120.1 GCA_004298625.1 Nitrospirota bacterium
ATCGCTTCTCTGGGCAGAATCTGTTTATGAATGCCTGATGGAGGAAAAAGATAAGCCGGATGTTTTTTTTAACATGATGAAAGACATGGGCATTAAAGGATGGGATAAGCTCTATGCAATCCTTAACAGCCTTTATTGTAAAAGACCTGTTTCCGACCTGCTTTTAAGAGCTTCAGAAAATGAGAATAATCCCCCCTCGCCCCCCTTTGACAAAGGGGGGATGGTCGCCACAGGCGACTCGCCGGGGAGAGGGGGATTTTCGGAAGAAAGCAAAATCCTTGAAATATATTCAAAATGCCTGTCGAGGTATTCGGATAAGAAAGTCGAGAGGCATCTGTTGGATTTCAACGACCTCGAAGTTCTTGCCTATGACGCTCTTTTAAAAAATCCTGAGTGGCATAATATTTTATATGCATTCGACGAACACACCGACCATATCCTCGTGGATGAGTTTCAGGACACAAGCTCCCTGCAATGGAAGATTATAGATAAACTCACGGAGGAATGGCGCTCCGGTCTCGGCGCAAAAAGGGATTCCGGTAAAACGCCGACCATATTCCTTGTCGGGGACAACAAACAATCCATTTATCTTTTCAGAGGGGCCAATGCAGGCGTATTTCAGGAAGCAAAGGAGAGGCTTTCCGAATGGATGGGAAGCGAGTATCACTTTGAAGAGGCAAAGAAAAATTTCAGAAGCCTGCCTGCAATTGTAAATTTCACAAACAGCCTTTTTGAAAAACTCATGCCGGCCACACTGCTCGAAAGATGGCGCACAAAATATGCAGCCTTTGAACCAACGAGAACAGGCGAGGGCCACGTCGAGCTAATACTTATTGAAGCGGAAAAAACCACAAAAAAGAGCCGCGCAAAAGAGGCGTCTGCCCTGGCAAAAAGAATACGCTCTCTTGCCGGGGCTTATGAAATATTCGAGGGGGAGAAAAAAAGGCCGTGCGCTTACGGCGATATGGCAATACTCCTGAGAAAAAGAACTCACCTCTGCTTGTTTGAAAATGCGCTGAGAAAAGAACAGATACCTTTTATTGCGGTAAAAGGCATAGGCTTTTATGACGAACCCGAAGTCGCTGCGCTTAGGGAACTCCTTTCTTTCATTATTGACCCTTCGGATGATTACAGCCTGTTCTGCGTCCTCAGAAGCCCCATATTCGGAATTGATTACGAGACCCTGCTGAGCCTGATTAAAAGCGATGAGCAGCCGCTTATAAAGAAAATGGCGGGCGATCTGACGCTATCTCATGTCTTCAGGGCGCTTACAGAATTGATGGAATGTTCGAAGCGCATGTCCCTCGCAATACTGCTTGAATATGCGCTCTCGGAAACAGGAGGCTGGAGGCATTACTGGGAGAAACAAAGACTCGCAAACATTAAAAAATTCATAAAACTCATCGAGTCTTACGAGGCGGCAGGATTTTCAAGCCTTGAAATCAGAGAAAACCTCATTAAGGCAAGAGCCGGTGATGAGCCGAAGGCAAATATCAGCACAGAAGGGATGAATGCCGTAAAGATAATGACTATTCATGCTGCAAAAGGTCTTCAGTTCCCGATGGTCTTTCTCCCATCCCTTGATGAGACCCATTCTCCCAGAAGCAATTCAATTGCTGTTGATGAAGAAGGCGGCAGGATTTCTATTGCTTATGAAGAAGATTCTTTTAAAAGAAAAAAGATGCCTGTTTTTGCAAGAAGAAAAGAAAAAGAACTCGAAGAAGAAAAGCGCCTCTTCTATGTTGCAGTTACAAGAGCGAGGGACTTTTTATGCATGTCCGGCGCTCTGAATAAAGAAAAACAACCCTGTGGAAGGCTTGAATACCTGACAGATAGTTTTGAAATCCTGAAAAAAGGGGAAATAGATGAAAAGACCGAACTTTTCGAAATACTTAAAGAATCGGATATAGAAGATTTTTATTCTGCAACTCGACCTTCAGCCTTGGGCCTTCAGCCTTTAAAACCACAGGCCTCGGTATTTATACATACAGAGCCTATAGCATCTGAACCCGCTATTAAGTGGAGAGATGTGACAGGAGATACGGATATCCGCATAAAACACGGCGAAGACTGGGTATTGCTCGGGAAAATTTTCCATAAATTGTTTGAAGAACTCTCAAAAGGGATAATGACAAGAGACGGGCTACAGGAAAGAGCCTTATTCCTCCTAAGAAATGAGGCTTTTTCCGAAGAAGATATTCAAAGGCTGAGCAGTATTATCTTAAAAGATTTTCAGGGACTTGAGACAAACGGCTATCTGAATGGAATAATACTCCCGCGTGAAAATTCATTCACGGAAATGCCTTTCATTCTGCAAAAAGGCAACACTGTTTTCAGGGGACGGGTTGACAGAATAATTGTTGAGGCTGACACTGCTGTTATTTATGACTACAAGACATATCCTGTTAAAGACAGCGAACTGCCTGAACTTACCGAAAAATACAAATTTCAGATGGAGATTTATAAAGAGGCCGTCGCTAAGCTGCTTTCACTAAAGACAAAGAGCTATCTGTTATTTACACACAGGCCGATGCTTTTAGAGCTTTAGGCAACCGCCCTGTGCCGGTCTTATCCTTCGAGGGCTATCCCGACTTCTTCTATCTTCCCTTCCCTCATCGAATATCCCTTTGCCACCGGTTCTTTTCCCATCAGGCTCACGATAATATAAACAGAGTCCTCATAGGATGCGAGGGTTAAATCTTTTGCAGACGGGTATGCAGGCGAGGACGGATGGGAATGAAATATTGCGAGCATCGAGAGATTATTTTCCCTTATGTCTTTCATGACCTTGAACTGCTCTCTTGAATCCATGAAATAACTGACCGGAGAGTTTTCGATGTTCGTCATCTTATAGATTTTTAAGACCTCTTTCCCCTTCCCTGCAAGGATTCCGCACGCCTCGTTGGGATATGCCTCCCTGCAATGCAAAAGCATATCCTCAAAAATTCCCTTTGGTATGCACAGTTTGTCAGACATAACAGTCCCAGTATAGCCCTCAAAGTCATTCAAATTATTGCCGGTCATAACTTATCACGCATACGCATATTAATAAATATTTACCATTATACGGAATTACCACCGTCTGCGCAATGCAGAATTTCAGTTTTTATAAGTTATTTGTCCCCTTTCGCTTGACAAAGCATGCGTTGTAAATATAAAATTTTCCTAAATGCAGAATAAAGATAAAAGTAAATGTTCTGAGTCAATAAAGATAATAACGGCAATAGAGACAAAGACAATAAGACCGCGACAATAACGGCAATGAAAACCATGACAATGAATACCACAAAGACCACGGCAAAGAAAGCAACAGAAAATAACGGCTATAACGGCCAAAGACCAATAACGGCACAGCCACGGATATAACGACAAATACCAAACAGATTACGACAAAGACAATTAAGAATATGAAAGCCCTCAGAACAATTTGCTCAAGAGGGACGCGGGAATAGCCGCTTTTCTTTTTCAGTTGGGCGTGGGTGCTCCCGCGCCCCTTAGCATTTTCGTTATGCCCGTCCGAAAAAACACTTGCATGCACCATAACATGTGCGATATAATGTACAAAATACATACTTAATGAGGTGCAATATGCAAAAACTAAAAATTGATGAAGATATCAGATCCCTGTCGGAAGTCAGGAATAGCATGGCAAGTTTCATAAAGCAAGTTCATGATACTAAAAGACCTGTGATAATTACACAGCACGGGAAAGGCATCGCGGTCCTTTTAGGTGCAAATGAATTTGAAGCCATGCAAGAGAAAATCGAGCTTCTATCGGATATTCAAACCTCTCTCAATCAACTGGAAAAAGGA
>SCSY01000121.1 GCA_004298625.1 Nitrospirota bacterium
TTTTATAATAGCAGGATATTGGTAAAAAACAAAGCAAAAAAAGTAAAGCGGCCCAAAGTATTTTTCAGGTTTTGTGGTATCATATTTCAAATGCTAACGCGACCTTTGATGGAGATTATTGCATGAAATTATTCGGGACAGATGGAATAAGAGGCAGGGTGAATAAATACCCCATGACCCCCGAGAATGTGCTTAAGATCGGGATGGCCGCAGCGAAGGTTCTGAAAAAAGAGCACAGCAGGAATATGGTGCTGATTGGGAAGGACACAAGGCTTTCAGGCTATATGATAGAGAGCGCGCTTACATCAGGCATCTGCTCGATGGGCATGAATGTGACATTGGTCGGCCCTATCCCGACTCCGGGTGTTGCTTTTCTTACGAGAGCGTTGAGGCTTGATGCAGGGATTGTCATATCAGCATCCCATAACCCGTATGAAGACAATGGCATAAAGGTTTTTTCTGCTGACGGGTATAAACTTCCTGATGAACTTGAGAGAAGGATTGAGGAACTTGTTATTGACAGCGGTCTCGGCGAAAAAAGACCATCGGGTTCAAATATAGGCAAGGCATACCGGCTTGATGATGCAACAGGCAGATATATCGAGTATGTAAAGGCAACCATACCTAAGGGAGAAACACTTGAGGGCATCAAGGTTGTTGTTGATTGTGCAAATGGAGCTGCATATAAGACAACGCCGTGGGTCTTGCGGGAACTCGGCGCGGAAGTTATCGTGATAAATGACAAACCTGACGGAATTAATATAAATGAAGGTTGCGGTGCCCTGCACTGTGAGGGGCTGCAAAGGGCTGTCAGGGAACACAGGGCTCATGTCGGCATAGCGCATGACGGCGATGCGGACAGGACGATATTCTGCGATGAAAAAGGCAAGGTTGTTGACGGAGACCAGATACTCGGCATATGCGCGCTTGAATTTAAAAATGACGGCAGACTCAGAGGCGATGCCGTTGTTTCTACGGTTATGAGCAACCTCGGCTTTGAACACTATCTTTCAAGGCATGGAATAAAACTTTTAAGGACCAGGGTCGGCGACAGATTCGTTGCAGAAAAGATGCGCTCCGGAGGATATAATCTCGGAGGGGAACAGTCAGGACATATAATTTTTTCCGACTATAATACAACAGGAGACGGTCCTATAACCGCTCTTCAGGTGCTCTATCTCATAAAGAAGAAAGGGCGGTCTTTGTCGAAACTGGCATCAGGCATAAAACTCTATCCGCAGGTTCTTGTGAATGTGGATGTCGAAAAGAAAAAGGATATAAAATCAATCCCTGAGTTAGAGGCGGCCATAAAAAAAGCAGAAGAAAAGCTCGCCGGCAAGGGGAGAATACTTGTCAGGCCGTCAGGGACGGAGGCGAAGATAAGGGTGATGGTTGAGGGCGAGGACAAGGGTTTAATAGAAAAGATTGCAAGGGATATTGCAAAGGTAGTAAAAGATAAAATGTCAGAATTGTAAATAGCATGTGTCATTGCGAGGGACAGAGTCCTGAAGCAATCTACAGATGAGATTCTTCGCTTCGCTCTGAATGACAATTATGGTAAAGTTAGTTGAAAGATTATAAGTAATGTCATTTTTTATATCGTTCCTTTCAGGCGTAATATTTTTCTATTCAATCCATTATTTCCCTTACATGAGCGGCATCCTCTTTGTTTTGTCTGCGGCAATTCTGATCCTTAAGAAAAGGTATCTTTTAATCCCTGTTATAGCCCTTGGAATTCTGTATGCATTTTTAAAATATTTGCC
>SCSY01000122.1 GCA_004298625.1 Nitrospirota bacterium
TGGGCATATGGATCAAGGTCGGTTCAAGAAATGAGCCGGCTGAAAAGAACGGCATATCACATTTCCTCGAACACATGTTCTTCAAAGGGACCCAGAAGCGTTCTGCAAAGGATATAGCTATTGACACTGATTCGATCGGCGGAGATCTCAACGCCTTCACGTCAAGGGAGAACACGACATTCTATATTAAGATACTGGACGAATACTTCGAGAAGGGCAATGAGCTTCTATCGGATATATTTCTCCATTCGGCGTTCCCGGAAAACGATGTGGAGAAGGAAAAAGGGATCATCAAGGAAGAGATAAAAATGGTCGAGGATACGCCCGACGATTATATCCATGACCTCTTCAACCTCTCGATATGGGGCGATGAAGGCATAGGTCAGTCTGTTCTCGGAAAAAGGAGCACGATTAAGTCATTCAAACAAGAAGACCTCTTAAGTCATATAAAGAAATATTACGGCACAAAAGATACGGTAATCGCATGCGCGGGAAATTTCGAGGTGGATAACCTGATAGGCATATTGAACAAAAGTCTCGGCTCTTTAAGGAGAGGTTCAGAGCCCGAGAAAGGAAAGACGCCTGTATTCAACAATAAGGTTACAGTCCACAACAAGGAACTTTCAGAAGCTCATTTGTGCATCGGCGTAGAGGGACTGCCGCAGGCCAGCAGCCAAAGATACGAGCTTTTCCTTCTCAATACGATTCTGGGCGCAGGTGTAAGCTCAAGGCTCTTTCAGGAGATAAGGGAAAAAAGAGGGCTTGCGTATTCGATATACTCGTACATATCTGCGTATCTCGACGCAGGTCTCTGGGCTGTCTACGCAGGCACCGGCAGGAAGCGGGTTGCCCAGGTGATAGAACTCATCATAAAGGAGATGAGGGAACTGGCGGATAATATGACGGAGGTCGAGCTTGAAAGGGCCAAGGCGCAGCTTAAAGGCAATCTCATCCTCGGCCTTGAATCGTCATCCAGCAGGATGCAGAACATCGCGAGGCAGGAGATATATTATGGAAGGTATTTTTCTCCTTCCGAGTTGATAAAAGATATTGATGCGGTAGATTTAAAGCGCGTGCAGGAGCTCTCAAAAAGGCTCATGTCCAAAAACGCCTTCGCCCTCACGGTCTTCGGTCCTGTTAGCGAGGTGGATATTAAGGGGATAACGGGGTAAAACTCCTGGTTCTTTTTCATCAACCCTTGATTTTATAATGCAAAGTAGCTACAATAGCTACATAGTAATCGAGGAGGTGAAAATATGCATCAGGTAGGAATAAAAGAACTAAAAAACAGGCTGACATATTATCTCGGACTCACCAAAAGAGGAGACAGCATAGTAGTTACGGACAGAGGAACGCCCGTGGCGGTGCTGCACAACCTCGATGCAGTTGAAAAAAGCGCAGGCATTGAAGAAAGACTCGCGAGTCTGGCAAAGCAGGGCAAGATAAGGTTGCCCTTAAAAAGCGCCGGATTGAAACCGTTTAAGCCGGTAAAAGTTAAGGGGAAGCCTGTGTCTGAGACCATCATCGAGGAGAGAAGATGATCTATTTGGACACGAGCGCGTTAGCTAAGAAATATGTCATTGAGACCGGTTCCGAAGGAATCGCCCGGCTTATGACCGAGAAATCCATTATGGCAACGTCCAAATTAACCTACCCCGAAATGCTGTCTGCGCTTACAAGGCGCAGCAGAGAGGGCGATATACCGCATCCGAAATTAAAAGAGCTGCTGACTGAATTTGAGGCTGATTGGAAGTGCCTTCTCATTATTGATTTTCAGGATGAGCTTCTCGTCAGTATAAAGAGG
>SCSY01000123.1 GCA_004298625.1 Nitrospirota bacterium
CGGAAAAAAATATTGCGGATAAAGAGACTTTTATAAAATTTTCCAGAGACGAAGATTTTTTGCAGACATATAACATTAACGCTCCGTCGCTTGAGGGTTATCTTTTTCCTGATACATATAAACTGCCGAAGGGGATAGAGCCGGAAAATGCTTTGGGGATGATGGTTAACGGCATGAGGGAAAAATATACGGATAAATTAAGACAAAGGGCAAAAGAACTCGGGTTCACAGAAAATCAGGTCCTTACCCTTGCCTCTATAATAGAAAAGGAGGCGATAATAAACAGTGAAAGGCCGCTCATCTCGGCGGTTTATCACAACAGACTTAAAAAGAGAATGCTTTTGCAGGCAGACCCGACTGCAATTTATGGGATAAAGAGTTCAAAAGAAAAAATAACCATGAGTGATTTAAAGCGCAAGACCCCGTATAATACTTATGTTATCGCCGGGCTGCCGCCGGGGCCTATTGCCTCCCCTGGCCTCAAATCAATCGAGGCGGCATTATATCCTGCAGATGCGCCTTATCTTTATTTCGTATCAAACAATGACGGCACGCATCAGTTTTCTGTCACGCCGGAGGAACACCTGTCGGCAGTTAAGGCATACAGGGAGATGAGGCAGATAGATAAAGAGATAGAAAAACTCAAAGAAAAAGAAAAACAAAAAGAGATGGAAAAGATGGAGAGATCTAAAAATGGGATTTGGAAAAATGGACACTCGTAAAAAAACACGCACGATTCATGTCGGAAAGGTTCCTGTCGGCGGCGGACATCCAATCAGCGTTCAGTCAATGACAAAGACGGATACGAGGGATGTAACCGCGACTGTCAGGCAGATAAAGGGACTTGAAAAAGCCGGTTGCGATATTATAAGGCTTGCAGTGCCTGATATGGATGCGGCAAAGGCGCTGGGTAAAATAAAAAAAGCCGTAAATATACCAATGATAGCAGATATCCATTTTGACTGGAGACTTGCGCTTGAGGCCATAAAACAGGGCGTTGATGGCCTGAGGATAAATCCCGGCAATATCGGCGCAAGATGGAAAGTGAAAGAAATTGTTGCAGCCGCAAAGGATAAGAACCTGCCCATTCGCATAGGAGTGAATGCAGGCTCGCTTGAAAAAGAGCTTCTGCAAAAATACGGCCATCCAATGCCTCAGGCCCTTGTCGAAAGCGCAGCAGGGCATATAAATATTCTGGAGGGATTAAAGTTCAGAGATATAAAGGTCTCTCTTAAGGCCTCGAATGTGCCGACCACTGTTGAGGCATACAGGCTGTTTTCAAAGAAATTTAAATATCCATTGCATGTGGGCATATCAGAGGCAGGGCCTCCCTCAACCGGCATAATAAAAAGTTCTGTCGGGATTGGGATATTGCTTTCAGAGGGCATAGGAGACACCATCAGGGTTTCGCTGACTGCGGAGCCCGTGGAAGAGATAAGGACGGCTTATGGAATTTTGAATTCGCTCGGGTTAAGAAAAAGAGGCGCTGAGATAATCTCATGCCCTACCTGCGGCAGGTGCAATATAAATCTGAAAGGTCTTGCTGCAAAGGTCGAGTCAAAATTAAAGTCAATTGATAAACCAATAACAGTTGCTGTAATGGGATGCATCGTCAACGGCCCCGGAGAGGCAAGGGAGGCTGATTTTGGAATAGCAGGCGGAAAGGGCAGAGGGATTCTTTTCAGAAAAGGAAAGATTATAAAGACCGTAAAAGAGGATAAACTCCTTGCCGAGTTGCTTAAGGAAATAGCCATCTGATGTTGTTTATTTTCAGGCGAATCTGATAATATTAGTTTAATTTCAAAAAAAGGGGGAGGGCATCATGGCAGATATCGTTAAGGTAGCAATAGTGGGCTGCGGAAGGACAGGGCAGCCTTTGTTGAAGGAGTTAAAAAAGCATAAATATATCAAGATTGTCGGGGTTGCCGACATAAACGAGAAATCACCGGGAATGCAGTTTGCTGAAAAGATCAGGATACCAACCACAAAGAATTTTATGGACCTCGCGAAAAAAGGCAAGAATGTAGACATGATTATTGATGTCTCCGGTGATAAGAAGGTAAGGGATACATTAAAAAAGTATTACAAGAAAACTAAGAACACACATACAATAATCGTACATGAGCTCATAGTAAGGCTTATTATGTCAATGTCTCAGAGACTCGGGAAGCTTGCAAAGACTTATCACCCCAATATCAAAGGGATTTAAAAGAGGTTTTTTATTTTCAAAAGCAGGAGATGGCATAGAGCGGTGAAAACTCAAAACTCAGGATTGAATTTTAAAAGGTTAAGGGTTTCGATTTTTTCTCTAATTTTGAGTTGCGCTTTTTTACTTGTGAATTCTTATGCCGCAGGAGCCGGGACTTATCCGGACAGCATAGAAAAAGGCATAGGACTCTATGAAAAAGGCGATTTTGATAAGGCCATAAGGGAATTTAAGCAGGCCATAAGCGAACTTAAAGACAGGCCCGAAGATGAGGCAAGAAATGAAAACCTCTTTACGGCAAACCTTTATGTCGGGATGGCGTATTTGGGCAAGGGGAAGGAAAACCTTGCAAAAGAATCTTTCAGAAATGCATTTAAGGCAGCTCCTCAAAAAACCCTTAACAGCGACCTTTTCCCGCCAAAAGTAATCTCGCTTTATAACGAGATTATCTCACAGAATCTTTCAGTCCTTTCCGTGAAGACCAATGTCCCTGATGCAGAGGTATTTGTTGACGACGTAAAGAAAGATAATGCTCCGGCAGTTATTCGTAATCTTCTGCCCGGAGCGCATACTGTGAAAGTCGTGGCAGCAGGACAGGAAATCGTTAAGGTTGTCAGCCTTGAACCGGGGAAAGATGCAAACATTGCAGTTGAATTTCAGACCCTGGGTTCTTTGTCTGTGTCATCAGACCCGATGGTGGCAACAGTCTATCTTAACGGGAAACTGGTTGGGGCGACGCCTGTGCAGTTAAAAGATATTCCCGCCGGCGAATATACGGTTGTTATTTCAAAGGCCGGTTATATCGAAGCAACCGTGAAGGCTATTGTAAAGGGCAAGGAGGTTACAGAGGCGAATATCAGGCTGTCCCCTGTTATTTACTCTGTAAAAATTTTTTCCTCGCCTGAAAATGCAGAGGTATTCTGGGATGAGACAGCCAGGGGGGTAACGCCTGTTGTAATCGAAAATGTTACTGCCGGAGTTCATAAGATAAGGATTGTAAAAGAGGCGCATGAAGAGCAGAAAGATACCGTTGACGTTCAGATTCCTGTAACGGAAAAGACTTACCGTCTTACTCCGCATACAGGCAGTCTCGGCATAAAGACCGACCCTGCCGGCGCAGAAGTGATTATTGACAATAAAAATATCGGCATAACGCCGTTGAGCGTCAGCGCGCTTCCGGTAAGGCAATATATTATAAGATTGCAAAAAGAAGGTTATAAGGCAAAAGACGTTAAGGCCGGCATAGTTAGAGATAAGACTACCGAGATAAACGAAGTTCTCATGGAGCTTGACGCCCAGCCGCCGGAAATTATTCCTGAGCCGCCTTCAAAGGCGGTAAAAGAAAACAAAAATTTTATAAGGGCCAGGATTGTGGATAATCAGGCAGTGGGGGAAGTTTCATTGATGCTCAAGATGGAGGGCGAGATGAACTTCCAGAGAGTAGGGATGTCCAGCCCTTTAAAGGGCGCCTATGAGGCGGTCATCCCCGAGACGTATCTTAAAAAAGGCGCTGTGCTTGAATACTACATATCTGCATGCGACCTGCAGAGCAACTGCGCTGCGGCAGGGAGCAAGGAGTCGCCGCATAAGCTTAAGGTTATAAGTCTTGAACCTTACACAGAGGGGTTTATCATTGATATGGATATGGAAAAGGATATGGTAACAATCTCTCTCGGCTCGGTAGACGGCGTTAAAAAAGGAGACAAATACATAGTATTCAGGATAGGCAAGGAATTGAGGGATCCAAAGACAAATGAACTCTTGCAGATAGAGGAGGCGGTAATCGGGGTAATAAAGGTAAAGGAGCTGATGCCGAGGACTGCCTCTGCAGAGATTGACGAATCCGAGTCCGGCATGTTCAAGAATGACAGGATAAGGAAACATGCATCGGCGGTTGCCGGAGTTGTTACAGAAGGCAATTACGCTGCAAAGATAATCCTGAGATGGGCGCCTAACCGCGAGCCGGAAGTCAAAGGGTATCGAATTTACAGGAGCCCGAAGATAGACGGAATTTATCAGAGGGCAGACGAGATTGACGGAAGGGATAATACATCCTTTGAGGATACCGAAGATATGAAAGAAGGGGTAAGCTTTTACTATAAGGTTGCGGCTTTTAATATGCTGGGGGCGGACGGAATTATGTCTGAGCCTGTGCTCGGAAAAACCAAATCCGGCGTTCTCCCGCCTGAAAACGTCAGGGTGGAGGCGGCAAACATAAATGAGGTGCGCCTGAGGTGGAGCATATCCAGGCAGGACCCTGAAATGGAAAATTATATAATTTTCAGGTCCGAGACAGAGGGCGGACAATTTGTAGAAGCAGGCAAAGTTGACAGGGAAACTGATAATTATACAGACAAGGAAGATATCAGGCAGGGAAAGATTTATTTCTACAGGGTAGCAGGCAAAAGCAAATACGGCTCCACAGGCCCCCTTTCAAAGGCAGTTATTGCATCTATCAAGCAAAGGCCGAAGGCTCCGACAGGCTTAAAGTGGGAGGCAGTTCAGGGAAAGATTTTGCTTGGATGGGAGGCAAACAAAGAGCCGGATATAAAGGGATATAATGTTTACAGAAAAGGGTGGAACAAGAGCGAGCTTTTAATAACCTCAGGCATAAACTCCGTCGAGCTGAGCCCGGAGGGCAAAGCAAAATTTAAATTATATGTTACGGCTGTTGATAAAGACGGGCTGGAAAGCGAACCCTCGGAAGAAATAGAGATCACCCTTCAGTAAATATTACATCGGCGAAGAAATATTTCTAATAAAGCGAACTTAAGGTGGCAGCCCTTTTTATAGAGCTTAGAAGATACTCTTTAAATTTCGAAGGCAGCAGCCATTTAATGCCGAGCTTCTCAGCCCACTTTATTATCCCCTGGTC
>SCSY01000124.1 GCA_004298625.1 Nitrospirota bacterium
TGAAAATCCGACTGCAACGGCTATTGACAAAAGCAACCAACGCATCCATTTTTTCCGGTTTGCAGGATCTCCGGCAGAGCGATAAGATAAAGCAAATATAATTGCGGAAGAATTTGCAGCATGGCTTGAAGGCATGGAAAAAGAATCCGTGCATCCCACAAGCAGGTTTACCGCTTCCAGCACATGGCATGGCCGCTGGCGTTCTACGATATATTTTATTATATTTGAGGTCCAGTCCGAGAGCGCAACAGATACGACCGTAAGGGCTATTGGAATAAAAGCGCTTTTTCTATCACGTATCAAAAGCCATCCCATTAAAATCAGAATAAGGAAATAATACTTATCTGTAATAACAGGCATCGCCATATCAAAGATGCTGTTTTGCAGGTCTCTGTTTATGTAAGAAAACAGGGAAGCGTCAAGCTCACTAAGGCTCATCAAGTATTTCTCTTACCTTGTCCCGCAGGACGTCTATCTTGAACGGTTTCGGCAGAAAGTGTCTTGAATCCTGAGCCGGCGCCGAACCGCTTATGGTCATAAACTTTACAGAAGGGATATGCTTTTTTGCTTCTTCAGTCAGCTCACTTGTCCTGATGCCCGCCATATGCAGGTCCATTATTATCAGGTCAAACTTTGTAGAAGCCACTGCATTCAGAAAATCTTTCATGTCTGATACGGCTGTAATTTCATAGCCTACTTTAAGCAATGCCTTCTCTATTGACGAAAGGATAAGGGGTTCGTCGTCAATAACAAGTATTTTCTCATGCATGGTAATATATTATAAAGCAACATTTTTCTTTATTCCACTTATAAAGCCTCTTACCTTTTCCTTTATCTCATCCCGTGCCTTTCTGAAAGCATTCATAATTTCGTCTTCTGTGCCGATAGTTCCGACAGGGTCTTCTATCGGCCAGTGGAAGTGCTTTATCCCCGGCGGAGTTCTCGGACAGGATTCCTCCGCATTACTGCACAATGTTATAACAACATCCATCTTCCTCAGTAGATCTTCATCTATTTCCTTTGATGCCTGGTAAGATATATCAATGCCTGTCTCCTTCATAACAGCAATTGCCCTCGGATGAACTCTTGTGGCAAGCAGTCCCGCGCTGTAAGTTTCTATCTTGCCTTTGTCAAGCTCCCTTGCAAACCCTTCCGCCATCTGGGAGCGGCAGGAATTGCCGGTGCATAGAAACATTACTTTCAGTTTTTTATCTGTCATTTCAGTACCGATAATCAGAGGAATGGCTGCAAGAACACAATAGCGAAAGCAAGAAAAGGTATCATTGTTTTCTTCAATTTATCATCCCTGTAATGATGTGCTTCAGCGTAACTGTCCCTCACGGCTTTTCAGCCTGATAATCGCCGAAACTGCTAAGACTAAATTTAAAATCCTCTATTTTGCTGACTTAAGCTTTTGTATCTCCTGCCTGATCTGCGCGGCATCAGGCGCATCAGGATCAAGCTCAAGATATTTTTCAAACTCTTTTGCCGCCTGCTTATTGTCATGAAGATCATACGCAAGCACAACAGCCAGGTTTTTGCGGCCGTTCGGGTGTTTCGGATTAATCTCCAATGCCTTCCTGTATTCTTTGACCGCAGCATCAGGCCTGCCGGCATTCCTGTAACATGTGCCCATATCAACCCTCACATCAACATTTTTTGGGTCAATAGCAAGCGCTTTTTGATAAGCCTCAATGGCCTCGTTAAATCTGGATGAGTCCATCATTATATTGCCGAGTTTAATCCATGCGTCAATATTGCGCGGATCATTTTTCACGGCCTCTTTAAGAATCCTGACGTCATCCTGCGCCTGAAGCGGCCCGGCCTGAACAGGCCCTGTTGGAAATTGATACGGGGCTTTCGGCTCTTCCTTCTGCCGGCACCCAACGGTCGCTATAATTATAATTAAGAGCAGAGCATGTATTATCTTCTTCATCTTTTCCTCCGGTTTTAATTTAGCTTATTTTAACAAAATAGAAAAATCATTTAAAGCAGAAAAATCCTGAACGCAAGGTTAGGGAAGGGCGGAAATTTATTGTCTATATGGATGTTTTTTCCTGTAATCGCTGGGTCTTTCTTTAAGCCCTTTTCTGCCCCATATGCCGAGCCCCTGCTGTCTTGCTTCATGTTGCGCCTTTCTTAATTCGTCAACATGTTTTACATTCGGCGGAATAGTCAATAACATTGCATACCCATCTTTAACCATCTGTAAATTTATTATCTTCCCGCCGGAGGTCCGCAGGTAGCATAACAGCCTCCCATACTTATCTCTTCGTTCCACATCAAATTCAACCGCAACCGTCCATGCGGAATTGCTCAAAAGTTCTTCGAGATGTTTCTTTGCCTTTAATCCCCATGGTCTCTGTCCGAGCTCAGGCGTATCTATGCCGATCAGCCTTGCCTTTTCCCTCCTGCCGTTGATAAAGAGACTCACGGTATCCCCGTCGTAAGCCTTAATAACCCTGACGTAATAGGGGTCTGTCCCTGCCCGAACCGCGTCACGAAAGCTATAGGACAGAACTGCGCTTGCAGCTATGAATAATATGATTGTCTTAAAAAGCCTGCGGCGCATGGATTTATTATAAATAAAAAAAGTAATAAAAAGAATATTTCATGGCAATAATCATTTGTTTAATGATAAAATAATTTCAAATGGACAGAAAAATTACAAGACAAAAATTTTTCATGGTTAAAGAACTGAGACTCTCCATTGCCCTTATAGTAATCTGGTCGCTCCTTGCAGGAATTCTCTTTACCTATGTTACAAAAGAGCTCGGCGCGCGGATAGAACACGGCATACTCTCTTTTATTGCCGTGTTTATAGGATATGCGCTTGTAGTGCTTGTGCTTGCCATGTTTTTTGCTCATCGCTTCATCGGCCCGTTTGAGAGACTGAAGATGGAGATGCGCCTCATACTGGCGGGAAACTACAACAGGCGCCTGTGCGTAAGGGCGAGCGATGACCTTTACATCAGATCCTTTATCGGAGACGTCAATAAACTTCTGAACAGCTTTGAACAGAGGTGCCTTAACAAAGAGGAATTCAGCAGGAATATCAACCCCGAACTGCTGACGATAATGTCTCTGATCGAAAAAGAAGAAATCTCGCGCGACAAACTCAGGGAGGCTGTGCTGTTATTCCACGAAAAAGTAAAATCCCTTTCAGAAAACAATAAATAGTCGTATAGCTTTTTACATATCGCCTGCTAATAAATCATCCTCAGGGTATCCGGCACTATCTCTATCGCCGCCGGTGTCTTGCCGAGATAATCGCCGTCTATCTGGATATGGGCATTGCCGCTGATTTCGATTCTTTTCGCCTTCTGATATGTTATATCGCAGAATTTCAGATGCCTGCCGCTGATTATGCCTGAAACATATCTGACTAAGTTCATCCGCTTTTTCCCCTGCATGACAAAGACATAAAGAGACGGCTCGGAGATCTTTGCATCCGGGGCAACTTTGAAATTACCTGCATATTTAGACGCATTGCATATAATCGCAGAATATCCCTTGCACAATTTACCATCCATATTGAAAGTTAATTCCCCGGGATTCCATGACAATAATGTATTCAATCCGCTCCAGACATAAGCGCCCTTGCCGGAATATCTCTTTATCCTGTTTTCAGTTCTATAAACAGTCTCGCCGTCAAATCCAATTCCGGCCATAAGCAAGAAATAGCGACTTAGCTTATTATTTGTGGTTTGGGATAAAGTTATCCTCCCAAGGGCGACAGTTTGAATCTTTCCGCTCAAGGCAATATCAACGGCCTTTTCTACATTCTCAGGAATGCCGAGTTCCTTGGCCAGGACATTTGTTGTGCCGAGAGGCAGTATTGCCATGGGGATATCAGAGCCTGCAATGCCGTTAATTACCTCGTTAAAAGTTCCATCCCCGCCTGCCGCGATTATCAAAATCCCCCCCCGCCCCCCTTTAGCAAAGGGGGGTAAGGGGGGATTTTCTGAATTCTGAGAGATATCTCTCGAAAATAACTCGGCATCGCCCTGCTTGTTGGTCAGCATTAACCGGACATTGAATTCCCGGCTTTTAAGTATCTCTACTGCCTTTGCAATCCTGCCTGCCGCTCCCCTGCCTGCAATTGGGTTGCCTATGATAATTATTTCCTGTTTCATATATTGTCTTTCAGAAGTTTTATTATAGATAAAACATTGAACCCTATTCCAGAGAAAGTTTGCGTGCAAGATTTTTTAGCTTCCAAAAATTTTCTCTTTTCTGCTAAAATTACTACTTGGTCGGCAGTTCCGGGTTTTAATTTTTCCCTGTGCTGCTGTTTACCGTCTACTGACGAATAAGTAAAGCGGAGGATGAAGATGGATTACTTTTTGAGTGAAGAGCAAATAATGACAAGAGATATTGCAAGGCAGATTGCAGAGGAAAAGGTTGCGCCTGTCAGGAGAGAACTCGACGAGAAAGAAGAGTTTCCATGGGAGATAATGAAGGCGCTTGCACAGTCGGATCTTTTCAGCATTTTTATACCGGAAGAATACGGAGGCCTCGGCAAGGGAACTCTTGAACTGTGTATCGTTATTGAAGAATTGTCGAAGGCATGTCTTGGCGTATCAACAACTTATGCTGCAAATGCGCTCGGCACATATCCCATCCTCCTTTTCGGCACCGATGAACAGAAAAAGAAATACCTTCCTGATATTGCCGCAGGCAAGAGGTTGGTTGCATTCGGTCTTACAGAGGCAAATGCCGGAAGCGATGCAGCGGGTATTCAGACAACTGCAAAGCTTGAAGGAAATGAATATGTCCTTAACGGCACCAAACAGTGGATAACCAACGGCGGGGAGGCTGAGGTCTATACAATAATAGCGATGACAGACAAAAATAAGGGGGCGAGAGGCGCCTCTGCCTTTATAGTTGAAAAAGGAACCCCCGGCTTTACATTCGGCAAGAAAGAAGAAAAGATGGGCATTCGGGCTTCTTCAACACGGGAACTCGTATTTGAGGGTTGCAGGATCCCAAAGGAAAATATTATCGCAAAAGAAGGCATGGGCTTTATCGTGGCCATGAAGACCCTCGACAGCTCGAGGATAGGAGTCGGCGCACAAGGACTCGGCGTGGCGCAGGGCGCATTTGACGAGGCATTGAAATTTTCAAAACAGAGGGTTCAGTTCGGACATCCGATTATAAGTTTTCAGGCAGTGCAGCACATGCTGGCGGATATGGCCATCGAGATAGAGGCTGCAAGGGCTCTGATTTATTCGGTTGCCAGATACATAGACAGCCGCGCAAAGGATATAACAAGAGAATCTGCTATAACAAAGGTCTTTGCCACTGATATGGCAATGAGGGTTACTACTAATGCGGTTCAGGTAATGGGCGGCTCAGGCTATATGAAGGAATACCCTGTTGAGAAGATGATGAGGGACGCCAAGATACTCCAGATATACGAAGGCACAAACCAGATACAGAGGAATGTCATAGGGCAGGCGCTGACCAAAAAACATCGGTAGGTTAGACAGGATATAGTATTTTCGCTTCAACCATTATATCCCGTCTCTTAGTTGAGGTTATAACTTAAAACCTGAATTCCGACTTTATGATTTTGTCGTTCTCGTCAAATACTACCTTTGCGACAAAGCGCTCTCCGGGTATGAAGGAATAGGCGAGTTCTCTCCAGACAACAACCCTTCTATTTTTTTCCATTTTTATCTCGGCATAAGGGAAGTTGGCAAAATGGAGAAAATTTTTTACGGTCCGGGTTTCTTTTGACCGGGCGATCAAGGGCGCTTTTTCATTGAGGATAAATGTTTCCTGAACGTATACCCTTTGCGTGAAAAGGTCGGCAAAACCAACCTTTATTTCATCCCCTGATCTTGTGATAAACCACCATCTGAGGAAAGCGTTCGGCAGGGGACATATCCTGTATGTATTTGCCTCAAGCCTTGTCTTAAGAAAGTCCCTGGTTTTATTATGCAGGTAGTATCTGCCTCCCATGTAGGAAAGCAACAGGATTATGGTTACTGCAGAGATAACAACAGCTCTTTTCTTGTTAAAGATACATAATATGGCGCAGAGCAGCAAACCTATTGATATATACGGGTCTATTATAAAAGTTATATCGAGTGAATACGGGTTCCAGTCGAGGGGAGAGAGTATTCTTGTGCCGTATTGGTTCGTGAGGTCCATTAATATGTGAGTCCCATATCCTAAAAAAGCTATGAAATAATAATAGAAAAAACCTTTTCTGAAACCGAAGATAAGGGCTATTACCGCAGGTATTATGAGCAAGGCAAGAAAGCCGTGTGTTATTCCCCTGTGGTATCTGAGGAGGATGTCGGGTCCCCAAATCCTGCTTAGGTAATCAAGATCAGGCGCAACGGATGAGATAAGTAGCGCCCAGAAGGCTGCCTTTCTCCTGAATCCAAGCTGCGAGATTGCCGCTCCTGCAAGGCCATGTGTTATCGGGTCCATTAATTTACAACACCTCCAGATTCCATTTTTCAAGCTCCTGTCTTATCGGGCCAATATCCCTTTTCTTATCTATGGAGCTTTTTATCTTTTTCCAGCCGGATAAATCTCCATAAAGTATGCAGCCGGTGATTGTATTATCTTTTAGAACCAGCTTTTTATATAAAAAACTCTCCTTATTCTTTTTTACAATAGATTCAAGCTTCCCCTCAGCATCTATATCCCCCGAGGCAATAAGTTGTATCCCTGCTACTTTCAGGATATTTGACGGCGTTGTGCCTCCATATACGGCGTTTCCACCTGCCATGTTTACTCCGGCTATTTTCCCCTGTTCTTCGGCAGCCGGCCATATGCCGTAACATATTCCTTTGTGCTCTGCGACATCTCCTGCTGCATAAACATCCTGAATCTCTGTCTCCATCCTGTCATTTACAGGAACGCCCTTGCCGCATTTGATCCCTGATTCATCGGCAAGCTCTGAATCTGCCCGGACCCCGGCTGATATTATTACCATATCGCAATCAATTATTGTTCCGTCTTCAAGCCTTACCCCTCTTACTTTATCATCGCCGAAAATCTCTTTTGTCTTTGCGCCGAGGTAGAATGAGAACCCCATGCCTACCAGTTGTGAGGTAAGAATCTCCGCGCCTTCTCTGTCCATCTGCCTCGGAAGCAGTCTCGGAAAGAACTCTACAACAGCGACCGAATGTCCTGTTTTTCTCAGGCTGTTTCCTGCCTCAAGACCGAGGACACCGCCGCCTATCAGAACAACTTTTTTTACCTGTTCAGCGTAGTTCTTTATTTCAATTGCATCTTTCAGCGTTCTCAGTGTAAAGACGCCTTTCTTATCCGCGCCGGGGATCGGCGGAACAAAAGAAACCCCTCCCGTTGCAATAAGAAGTTTGTCATATTTCAATCTTCCGCCGGAAGGGATGATAATCTCTTTTTTATTATTATCTATTCCCGATACCGCTGTGTTAAGCAGCAACTTTATGCCGTTTTTTTCGTACCATTCATCCTTGTAAATAACAAGACCCTTTTCATCGGTTTCTCCGGCAAGATAATCTATCAGTCTAATGCGGCTGTAGAACGGATACGCCTCGTCGGAGGCTATAATTATCTCGCTTTCATTATCTATCTTTCTGATGCCGGCTGCTGCTGCTGTGCCTGCAGCTCCGTTGCCGATTATTACGTATTTCATATTTAAACCATTGTCCAGTTTTTACAAAATATTCCGTCAAGTTCGATACTAAACGCGAGGTTCTGATATGATAACAGAAATTTAATAACTATCCCATAGCTTAGGATAATTTTTTTGTTTCTTCCGATTTTTGTGTGGTAACCATCTGGGGCGAAAGCTTAAATGTCTGCTGCCTTTTTAATACCACATTATCGCCTCGAAGTCGGGCGTGGGCACTGTTATGTTGATATTCCCTCTCCACGGGCAGCGCTCAATTTCCTCGTTCTCTTTTGCAGCAGATACAAAGAGATTAAGTTCGTCTTTCTCTTTTGCGTTAATATCTTTGAACGACACGGCTATTTCCAGTATGTCCTGCAGAGCTATTTCGGTTATGTCTTTTATTTTTTCCCATGAGTCATCTCTCTTTTCAAAGAGTTCGGCATTAACAAATCTGCCCTTTGGCGCAATATTAATCCTGAAAGGAAACGGCCGGATAAAATTTACGGAAAAGACGGTTTCAGGCGGGAAATCGTCAAAGGATTTTTTAGGGTCTACTCTCAGGAAAAGGGTATGCTGGTTGAAACCATAGTAAATATGCGATATAAGGCTTTCCGCCTTATGCATGCTCCCGCCTGATTTTCCAACGGCAAGATAGGCCCCTTGATACCACTCATAATAGCTGGTCACAATGCCGTCAATTTTGGGATTTATAAAGCCCCTGATAGTGATTTCAGGCGAGATGGACCTGTCTTCTCTGAGCACGGGAACGAAAAGATTCGGCGGGATCTCCTTGCCCATAGCCTTGTAGACCTTCATCAGGTTTAACCTGAAGAGTTCGTCGAATTCTTCCTGGGTCTCTGTCTGATGCTCATCGCCATACCACCAGTTCCAGTCGCTGCCTTCCGCCACATGAATGGCCTTCCATGCCTCGTCAAGCGGCCTGGCGGGGTTAAGTTTTTCAAACATTGCAAGGTCGTCTCTTGTATCCGTGAGATAGTCCCATGCAAGATTATCCTCCTCATGGCCTATCCAGATGCTGTAGTTTGCATTTATCCACGAACCTGCGTGCAGCTTGCCGAGTTTTTCTCCGGAATCAATCTTCAGATAGTCCGACACGGTGGTGGTTTTTAATCTCTTTTCATTTGACAGACGCTCATATAAATATTTGAAAAAATCATGGCCGTCGTTTTTATAATGCTCCCATGCATTTTCACCATCCAGGATTATAGAGACGAGATGCGGTTTATTGCCGGGGAGTGAAGAATGTATATGCAATAGTTTGTTTATCAGGTCGTCGGCGGCGTTTTTAGGGCTCCAGCCTGAATACGCAAAGCCTATGAGGTCCGAGAGTTTATGGTCCCTGAATATAATCGAGACATCGGCAAAACTGTAGGGCTTGTATAAGGCCGGCATATCCGTGATATTGCCTGAAGAATCCCTTAACCCTCTGCCTGTAGAACGCGCCAGGACCTCTTCATCTGTGGCAACCCATTTTATCCCTTCTGCATTAACCGCTCTTAAAACATCTTCGCTTACAGAACCCTCCGACGGCCACATCCCGGCCGGCCTGTAACCGAATGTCTTTTCAAAATAATCGAGGGCGTCCCTGATCTGCCTTACCGTGTCTTCAGGGTGCGAAAATCTTTTCCTGGGCAGCCTGACATGAGGCATGGCAATCTTTGCTGACTCTGTATCCCACAACAGCGGCAGGATAGGGTGGTAAAACGGGGAAGCGGATAACTCTATCTGTCCTTTTTCATTGAGTTCCCTGTATTTGGGGATTATTCTTCCGAGGATGTCAAATTGCCTGTCTATTAGAATTTTCTTGTCTTCTTCCGTATAGTCTTTTTCTTTTTTTACGAGTTCGATCAGGAGAGGGTCTTTTTCTCTGAACATCGGATCTATCCAGCTCAGATTAAACAAAACCTGGAGGTCCAGAAAGTCATTTCCAGAAAAATATTTTATTGCCCTTGTTAATTCTCCCTTCACGAAACTCATGCCCCTCTTAACCAGCAGTTCGTAATATCTCGGAAACGGCCTTATCATATTGTCCCAGTTTGCAAGAAAAAAATTTTCAAGTATGAACATCTTGTCTTTATCTGTGAGCTCTGAAGCCTCTTTCATGGTGAGGTCGAGATAAATATCCCTTGCATTATTTCCTATGTAATCGTTAAGCTGCTGGAGAAGCGAAGGCACGAGATTAAAGGTCTGTTTTATCTCCGGAAAGCCCTCAAGTATCTCGACCATGTCGAGATAGTCTTTGGTCCCGTGAAGTCTTACCCACGGCAGTCTGTATATCCCTGTGAAGGGGTCTTTGTAATAAGGTTGATGCATGTGCCAGAGGAAGGCGATATGGAGGGGACTATCTGTCATACTGGAAAATATACTCGTCGGGCCGTGCTAAACCAAACTCTTCGCGCGCGTGTTTTTCTGCATAAAACGGATTTTCTTTCAGGGACTTTAACCGGGTCTTTATCTGAATATTCTCTTTCTCAAGTTCGGCTATTTTTTTTTCGAGGTTAAGCTTTTTGCCGGAGAGTTCCCTGTATTTCAGGAAGCCGGCATCTCCGATAAGAAGGTTTATACAGAGGTATATGAAACTCAGGACTATCAGTATAAACGTGATAAGCCTTTTTTTCTTTACTTCAGAGACAACCTGTTTTCTTAAAAGGTTATCGGAATTCATTTCCTTAGATTATAAAATGTTTCCATCCCTTTGTATATAGCGGAATCTGCAAGCTCTTCTTCGATCCTCAGGAGCCTGTTATATTTGGCCACGCGCTCGCTCCTTGCAACCGAACCTGTTTTGATAAAACCGGTGTTACAGGCGACGGTCAGGTCTGCTATAGTCGTATCCTCTGTCTCGCCGGACCTGTGTGAGACGACTGCGGTATATCCTGCCCTCTTGGCTGTTTCTACGGCGTCGAGCGTTTCCGTCAAGGTCCCTATCTGGTTAAGTTTAATCAATACGGAATTTGCTATTCCTTCTTTTATTCCCTTTTTAAGTATTTTTGTATTTGTTACAAAGATGTCGTCTCCAACGAGCTGAAGCTTATTGCCGAGTTTCCGGGTGAGCAGCTTCCACCCGGCCCAGTCATTTTCCGATAGCCCGTCCTCGATTGACAGCACGGGATATTTTTCCGCAAGTTTTTCGTAATATGAGACCATTTTTTCCGATGATATAATCCGGCCCTCAAAGTTATATCCCTTATTGGAATAAAACTCCGACGCGGCAACATCGAGAGCTATAAAGATGTCCTTGCCGGGTTTATACCCCGCCGCCTTAATTGCGGCGATTATAAGCAAGATAGCCTCTTCATTGCCCTTAAGATTCGGGGCAAATCCTCCTTCATCGCCGACTGAGGTATTCAACCCCTTTTTCTTGAGGATGTTTTTCAAGTTGTGAAATACCTCGACTCCGGCCCTGAGTGCAGAGGCAAAATCCCTGAATCCGGCGGGCATTATCATGAATTCCTGTATATCCAGATTATTGTCGGCATGTGCTCCGCCGTTGAGGATGTTCATCATAGGGACCGGAAGTTCTTTTGCATTGCACCCTCCGATATATCTGAACAAAGGCATGCCCGCCTCATTTGCGGATGCCTTGCATACGGCAAGAGAGACGCCGAGGATTGCATTTGCGCCCAGCCTGCTTTTATTATCAGTGCCGTCAAGCTCTATTAACAGGTTGTCTATATACGCCTGATCATACGAGTTGAGACCTCTGAGTTCCGGTGAAATCTCTTTGACGACATTCTTAACCGCATTTATTACGCCTTTCCCGTTAAAGCGCCTGCCGCCGTCCCTGAGTTCGAGAGCTTCTCTTGTTCCTGTTGAGGCTCCTGACGGCACAGCAGCCCTGCCGGAGACCCCGCTGTCAAGAAAAACCTCGACCTCGATTGTCGGGTTTCCCCGGGAATCAATTATCTCGCGCGCATGTACGTCCGTAATCCCGCCCATAAAAAGCCTCCTCTGTTATGAACCTGATAAATACTGGTTTATAGTTTTATCAACTCTATCCATATCTATAGACCTATCCCGCACCTCGGCCCGGTTTGCAATATGCCTCAATGTAGTCTCCAGAAATATCCTGAAATTATGTATCTTCTCCACAAGCCTGTTAACGTCTCCTGAAATAATCTGCGCTTTTTTAAATAATAACACTTCCTTAAAAAAAGAGACAAACTCTTCGTAATCTTCATATCTCAGAAGCCTGAAGGTAAAACTCTCAAAATACAGCATGAAATTTCTTAAGGATTCAAAAATACGCAGGCGTTCTTCCTGCTTGTTTGCTTTTTCTGCAACAAGGGTCAGAAACTTGTGGAGCGCGAAGATGTCTTCTCTCAGCCTCAGGGATTGCTCGGTTTTTGCGACAAAGCTTGTAAAAATATCTTCACCCGACAGCTCGGGTTTATAGAATTGGGCTATCTGCACAATGCTCTGTTCCGCAAGATTTTTAAGTATTCCATGACTGTTTTCTATTCGCCCCCGAAAATATCTTGGAGCCTTTTTCTTTAATATCTCCTTTAATTCCTGGCGGTATACCCTTTTGGTTTCCATAGAGAATTGATACGAGAGCGACTGGAGCAGCATTTTCAGGTCAGGCTGCGTGATCCTGGGTATAATTTTTTCCGTGTAATTATTAAAGACGCCGATCTCCGAGCGAACGAGCATGAGTATGACCAGAGACGAATTGAGGGATATGGTTCTCTGGGTTGTGATATCTATATGATTCAGATATCTCAAAAATCTGAAGAGATAGAGCAGGGTCAGGGATATGTGTTTTTTTGTATCTTTGTCCCTGATATTTTTGACTATATCCGAGATCTCCTGGTTTTCTATCATGTCGAATTCGGGATTTATATCTTTTTTAAAAGGGTTGAAATAACTGTTTTCTCTTATCTCTTTGCTCAATATCTGCCCTATATTCATATAGCTGAGATAAGCAATCTCGCCTGATTTCAAGAGGTCGGTGACAAGACCTTTCAGGTTAATAAACGAATCATAAAGCAGGAAAAGCCCTTTTTCAGGGGAGTCCTGCTTATAGAGTTCTTGCCTCAGGATGTCTCTGTTGCGGTCTGTAAGGAATTTTGACTCGGCAAATTTTTGGAACCAGTAAGAATTTTTTTTGTTCTCAGGGATTATGACCTCGAGTACGCTGAGTATCCTCAGGATTAAATCCCTGACTGCCGACAGTTCATCAAAAAAATTGCTCTCCTGGAGGTTTTCTTTTGCCGAGGGAAGGTTCTCGATGTTGAAGAACCTGTCCGCTGCGCGGAGCAACGCGTCAAGCTCAGAGAACAGCTCTCTGTGCGTTTCCTTTGAAACCGAAATCCAGTCCTTTGTCTCTTTTCTCTGTATCACCCTTCACCGGTTTTTCAGCTTTATTTATTTTTTTGGCGCATGGATTGCCATGTTGTGCACGTCTTCCGAGGCTTCCATCAGACCTTCCGACAGTGTAGGATGAGCGTGGATTGTCTCGGCAATATCTTTTACGGTTAGTCCTCCGTGCATTGCAACTGCAAATTCATGAATAAGGTCGGAGGCATGTGGCCCAATGATATGAGCGCCGAGTATTTTGTCGGATTTTTTTTCGGCTATTATCTTTATAAAGCCTGATATCTCGCCCATTGCATGCGCCTTGCCGAGCGCCCTGAACTGGAATTCACCTGTTGTGTAATCAAGCCCTTTTTCCTTTGCCTGATGCTCCCTGAGGCCTACCGAGCCGATCTCGGGCGATGTGAAGATTGCGGCCGGCACTATGCTCTGGTCGAATTTTTTATCTGCGCCCATAATATTTTCCGCGGCTATAAGCCCCTGCTTTGAGGCGACATGGGCCAGGAGGATGCCTCCTGTTACATCACCGATGGCATAGATATGCGGCACATTCGTCTGAAGTTTTTCATTGACGGGGATTTCCTTTCTTGTTCCCGTGGAAACTCCGGCATTTTCAAGCCCGAGGCCGTTTGTGTTGAACGCCCTTCCGATGGATACCAGTACCTTTTCGGCAATCAACTCTTTCCCGTTGGAAAGGAAGGTATGCACGCCGTCATCCCTAACCTCCACCTTTTCGACCTTTATCTCGGTTATCAATTTTATCTTTTTCTTCTTGAGTTCCTTTTCAAGCAGTTTTGAAACTGCCTCGTCTTCCGTGGATACGGCCCTCGGCAGCAGTTCGACTATTGTAACTTCCGAACCAAGTTCGCTGTAAATACATGCAAACTCACACCCGATAACGCCTGCGCCGACAATTAAAAGGCTCTTGGGAATCTCCTTGAGTTCGAGCGCCTCTGTGGATGAAATTATATTTTTGCCGTCAAAAGGGAAAGTCGGTATCTGTGCGGGTCTTGAACCGGTGGCTATGATAAATGCGTCTGCCGTAACGGTTTCTTCCGGGGAATCTTTTAAGGTGATTTTTATTTCCTTGGGAGATATGAACGTCCCTGTGCCTTCTTTGAGAACTACACCCCAGTTCTTGAACAAACCTCTTATCCCCTTAACCTGCGTGGATACGACCTTGTTTTTCCTTTCGAGGATATTCTGCATGTTGGGGGTGATGCTGCCTGTTGTGTCAATGCCGAAGGCTTCGAGCTCTTTTGTCTTTGCATACATTTCTGAAGATGCCAGTATTGTTTTTGTGGGGATACAGCCCCGGTTCAGACATGTCCCGCCGACCTCGGCGCTCTCAATCACAGTGACTTCTGCGCCCAGTTGAGCAAGTTTGAGCGCTGCAACATATCCTCCGGGCCCTGCGCCAAGTATAGCAACCTTCATTTTGATTCCTCTTCAATATATTTTTCGTAGTCCGAGGAATCCATGAGGTTATCGAGCTCAGACACATCCTCTATTTCAAGGACCGCTATCCAGCCCTTTCCGTAAGGCTCTTCATTTATTATCTCCGGTGATTCCGAGAGGTTGTCATTAACCTCTATAATCGTGCCGCTCACAGGGCTGATGACGGATGAGGTTGCCTTTGTGGACTCGATTTCCGAGAATTCGCTGTTGGCCTCGACTGTAACGTCAGTCTCCGGGAGGTCTATATACACAATATCTCCCAGCGCATCCTGCGCATAGTCTGTTATGCCGACAGTTGCTTTCTTGCCCGATACCTTGACCCAGGTGTGTTCTTTGTGATATTTGAGATCTTCCGGATTCATTTTTCCCTCCTGTTTTTTCAAGATTCAATTTTTTTAAATTTAATGACGGTTGAATTTATTATCACACGGTTTTATTATTTGTCAAGGAAGTATTTTATATCAATCCATAATTTTTTCAACAAATAAAAAAACAGTGATATAGATTATCTGTATTGGCTGTAATTTTCAATAGATTTTTTGGAACTATAATCTTTTCTCGTAGATCCTGTATTTTTTGTAGAGCCTTCCGCCGATCATTTCTACAAGACGCTGAATAGGGATGTTGTCTTCAAGTATCCATGAGAATTCCACTCTTTTGTAGCCGCCTTTTTTAACGCCTTTAAAACCTTCCCTGAAAAGGATTGCATCAACTCCTTTGTTTCTGTATTCAGCCCTTATCCCAAGCAATAACATCCTGAGGTCTTTTATCTTCCGGGAATAATATAGGGCCTTCATTATTGTCATAGGATTGATCTTTCCGTTCATCTGTCTGAGCACATAATTGAAATCAGGGACCATCCCCATGAAGCCGACGGGTTTGCCCTTGTCCTCTGCAATCAATGTCATATCCGGCACAGCTATTTGTTTCAGCCTGCTGCCGAGATAATCGAGTTCCTCATCTGTAAGGGGTATAAATCCCCAATTTTTTTCCCACGCCGAATTATAAACTTCTTTAAATGCCTTCATCTCTTCAGAAAAATTTTTCTTTTCAACAGGGCGCACAGTGATGCCGCGTTTTTCAGCTATCGCAGCAACCCTCAGTATTTTTTCAGGAAGCTTGTCCTTTACATAATAAATAAACGCATAGAGGTCTTTTGATTTATCCATGCCGTAAGTTTCCATCAGTTCGTTGTAGTAAGGCATATTATAGGGCGTCATGAGCATGGGAGGCTCATTAAAGCCTTCAAATAAAAACCCGCATTCCTCGTTTGTCGAGAAGTTCATGGGTCCCCTGATCAGCTCCATGCCTTCTTTTTTCAGCTCGATGCACGCCTTATCAAGCAATGAGGACGAAACCTCAGGATCGTTTGCACATTCAAAAAAACCGAAGAACCCTGCCTTCTCATCATGGAATTTAATGTGCCTTTGATTGACTATTGATGCTATCCTGCCGGCGCATTTTCCTTCTTTTTCCGCAATGAAATATCTGACCGTTGAATGTTTGAAAAAAGGGTTTTTATCGGAAAACTGCTCTATTGTTTCTTTTATGAGTTGCGGGACATAGCAAGTATCTTTTGAGTATAAAAAGAATGGAAATCTTACAAACTCATCGAGGTCTTTTGCTGTCTTAACCTCTATGGTTTTTACAGGGCACAAGATAAATTCAGGCTACTTAATGAGCCCTAAGGCCCTGCCTGTTTTAGCAAAGGCGTTAAGGACTGTGTCCAGATGTTCATCCGTATGTGTCGCCATATAGCTGGTCCTTATCAGCGCCTTGCCGTTAGGTACAGCAGGGCTTACTGCGACATTGGCAAAGACCCCTTCTTCCTGCAGCAGCATTGCAAACTTGAATGCTATTTCATTTTCTTCGACTATTACGGGTATAATAGGTGTTTCGCTCGACCCTGTCTCAAATCCCAGCTCCCTGAACCCTTTCAGCATTTTTTTTGTGTTCTTCCAGAGTCTTTCTCTTCTGTCAGGCTCATTTTCGATAATATCCACTGCAGCGTTTACCGCAGCTATTGATGCAGGCGGTGGGCTTGCGCTGAATATCAGGGACCGCGCAAAATGTTTTATGTAGTGGATTATGTTTTCCGAGCCTGCTATGAAGCCGCCGATTGAGGCAAGGGACTTGCTGTATGTTCCCATGAGGATGTCAACTTCTTTTTCGAGTCCGAAGTGTTCTGCCGTGCCTCTGCCTGTCTTGCCGAGGACGCCGATGCCGTGCGCATCATCTACCATAACCCTTGCCTTGTATTTTCCCGCAAGATTTATAATCTCCGGAAGATTTGCAATATCCCCTTCCATGCTGAATACGCCGTCAACAACAATAAGCTTTCCCCTGCCGTTGTTTTCCTCCAGGACCCTCTTCAGGTCCGACATATCATTATGCCTGAATTTTTTTATCTCGCCATAAGACAATCTGCAGCCGTCAATAATGCTTGCGTGATCCATTTTGTCTATGATTACTACATCGTCTTTTCCGATGAGGGCCGAGATAACGCCCAGGTTGACCTGAAACCCTGTGGAGAAAACAAGCGCGGCCTCTTTTCTCATAAACCTTGCAAGCTTATCTTCAAGGGCCACATGTATATCGAGAGTGCCGTTTAATAACCTGGAGCCTGCGCAGCCTGAGCCATATTTTCTCACGGCATCTATGGCAGCCTCTTTTACTTTTGGATGGTTTGTAAGCCCCAGGTAGTTGTTGGAGCCGACCATTATCATCCTTTTGCCGTTTATTATAACCTCGGGATCCTGCGCGCTTTCGATTACCCTGAAATAGGGATAGAGCCCGTAAGACATCAGTTCCCTTGCCTTGGTGAATTTAGCGCATTTTTCAAATATGTCCGGTGATTCTTTTACAGCCATTGATGGATTCTGTACCAGTCCGCTGTCCATTTTACACCTTCCCTTATCCCGATTTTAGGAATAAAACCAAATTCGTCTTTTGCCCTTGATGAGTCGCAGGTCCAACAAGAATGTTTCAACTCTTTCATCTTGTCTCTGTTTATAATGTTACTCTTACCGCCGAGCCTTTGTCCAATGCCTGCAAACAGGGGCATTATAATCCTGGGTATTCTAAGACGCACCGGCTTTGTTCCGACAGCAGAGGATATCGCCTCTGCGATTTCGTCGTTTGAATATATCCTGCCGTCGGAGATATGATATATTTTCCCTTCGGCTGCGTTATTTTCCGAAGAAATAATCGTCCCCCTGACAAGGTCATCAACGTATAATAGAGAATAATAGCATGTTCCCCAGTGCAGGAAAATACCCTTTTTTAACATCCTGAAAAAAATATACATGTCTTTGTCTCTGGGGCCGTATACGGCGGGCGGTCTTATGATAGTCAGAGGAATAATATCTTTGTGTCTTAAGATTATGCGTTCAGCTTCAAGCTTGCTTTTTCCATAAGCAGACACAGGCCGCGGTTCGACGTCTTCATTGACAGGCGCTCCGTCATAACACGGCCCTGTTGCAGCGAGGCTGCTCAGGTAGACGAATCTTTTGATGTTGGAATTTTTCTCTGCAACTGCCTGGATGAGGTTTTCTGTGCCGGCTGTATTTACAGAGAAAAAATCTTCATCTTTTTTTGCCTTGGTGAGCCCTGCCAGATGGAATATGTAATCAAAACCTGTGACTGCCTTAAGCAGGGATTCTTTTTCCGTGCAGTCGCCATAGACAAGGTTAATATCGAGACCCTCTATCCAGTGTAGATTAGAGGTCTTTCTTACAAGGCAGGTGACGCTATAGCCTCTCCTCAGAAGTTCTTCAACAAGATGGCTTCCTATGAAACCTGTAGCTCCTGTTACAAAGGCTCTCATAGTCTAAGAATATTGTTGCAGTTATAGCGCTAAGAGTCAAGTGTTTCTGCCATCCGTCCTACTTACCTCTTTGAATCTGAATGATTCTATTTAGACTGTTTCCCGCTATCTTGTGTTCAGGGTTGAGTCCTAAGGCTGTCTGATATTGTTTTATTGCTTCATCCGGCAGTCCCATTCTCTCATAAGCGACTCCAAGATTATAATGGGCAGATGGATTATCCTGGTTCAGTTTTAAGGCAATCTGATAATGTTCTATGGCCTTGTCCGTCATGCCTTTATCGTCGTAGGCATTAGCTATGTTGACATGTGCATCTGCGTTGGCCGGGTTTATTCTCAATGCAATCCGATAATATTCTATGGCCATATCTGTCATGCCTTTATCTTTGTAGGCTGCACCAAGGTTATAATATGCCTCTATGTAATTGGGGTTTATTCTCAATGCAATCTGATAATGTTCTATAGCCATATCTGTCAAGCCTTTATTATAGTAGGCTACAGCAAGGTTATTATGTGCATCTCCATAATTCGGGTTTAGTCTTATGGCGATCTGATATTCCTCTATGGCCTTATCTGTTAAGCCGTTATCATCATAGAGGAATCCGGTGTTGCTATGCCCTCTTGCTTTATTCGGACTTTTCTTCACCACATCCTCCCACAAACTCACTCCATCCTGCCAGATAATGTTTCTCTGATAAGCAGCAATTGAAAGAACAATAACAGCAGTAGCAAGTAGTAAGCAGCAAGCAGCAAGGGAACGTTTTGGATTCTGAGTCATAGCCTGAAGGATATAAAATGTGGCTGATACAAAAACAATGATAATGCCGATAACCGGCAGATATAACCTGTGCTCAAAGATTACATCTCTTATCGGAATAATAGATGATTCAACAGACAGAGTTATAAAGAACCAGAAAATACCGAAAGAAATAATGCGCACCTCCCCATACCCCTCCTTGACAAGGAGGGGATTAAGGGGAGGTGAACTCTGAAGCTTTAACCGTGAGCGATGAAGGAGATAAACTCCAAGACCAAATATTGATAACAGGAACAGAAAAGATAAAAACACCTCTGGATTAAAGAATGAATGATATATCGGATAATCGTAATCGAGGTTCTGATTTATCGGAAGAACCAATAGTCTTATATATGTGATAATTACCCTGAACTGTGTAAATAAATAACTCCATCTTGACATCTGCTCTGTTTCCTGAGACGCTTCTCTCAGCTCACCGATTGCATCCCCTACCGGCTTATCTATTCCAATCAGGCTTAAAGGTATGATAAACATTGTAAGAAGTAGTGGAAGTAGATACAAGATTCTTCTTTTAATCTTTCCTTCAAAGAACATAAACTCATAGAGAGCAATAACAACTGGAAGTGTAAATGCAATCTCCTTTGTCTTCATGGCGAGGATGGCGGAAACAAGTGAGACAGCGTATAGCGTATAGCGGGTAGCGTATAGTTTTTGCTGACCGCTGATCGCTGACTGCTGACTTCTGAACTTTATATACATGACAAGCGACAAAAGATAAAACATAGTTGCAAGGGATGTGAATCTCTGGACTATGTATGTTACGGCCTGTGTCTGAATGGGATGGGAGACAAAGAGCAAGGCAGAAAAAAGGGCAACCCCCCTATATCCCCCCTTAGCAAGGGGGGAATTAAAGGGGGGTAAAAAATACGGTGTCTTAAATGTAAATGTAAGAACCACAAGCCAGTAAACAAGGATTGCATTAAAGATGTGGATTGCGAGATTAACTGCATGATAACCGGTGGTATTCATGCCTCTGAAATAATAATTTAAGGCAAAGGTGAGATAACCAAACCATCTTGACTCAGATGGCGGCCAGAAATTGCTTAGGTCTTTTAGTTTATAGTTTGCAACGATATTAGGCGTGTCATCCCAATGAAATGGGACATTAAAGGTGTTGGAGTAAATAAGAAAGCCGAGGAGGGCTATTAAAAAAAAATGAACAAACGGCTTATTGAATAAGCTCCATTTAGAAGACATGCCGCTTAAAATTTTATAGGCTCATCGCTTCAAGCCGTGCCACTCTTTCTTCCATCGGCGGGTGGGTGCTGAAGAGTTTTAACAGCCCTCCACCGCTGAGCGGGTTGACGATAAACATATGGGATGTTGCGGGATTGGCGTTCATTGGTATTTGCTTTGACGCCATATTAAGTTTTCTTAGGGCGCTTGCAAGGAATCTCGGATTGCCTGCAAGCCGTGCGCCGCCTGCATCGGCAGCGTATTCCCTTGAACGCGATATCGCCATCTGGATGAGCATTGCGGCTATGGGACCTACTATCATCATGGCCAATGCTGCAATAGGGCTGCCGCCTTCGTCATCATCCCTCCTGCCGCCGAAAATGGCCGCCCATTGCGCCATCTGCGCCAGGTAGCTTATGGCAGCAGCGATTGTAGCCGCTATAGTGCTTATCAATATATCTCTGTGTCTGATATGCGCAAGCTCATGCGCTATTACCCCTGTGAGTTCATCAGAGCTCAGGATGCGCATAATGCCGGTTGTTACGGCAACAGCAGCATGTTTTGGATTCCTTCCTGTTGCAAAGGCATTCGGTTGGTCGGCTTCGATAATATAAATTTTCGGCATCGGTATCTCTGCTTTTTGAGTAAGCCTTCGGACGATTCCGTAAAGCTCGGGCGCTTCTGATTCTGCAACCTCTTTTGCGCCATACATCTTAAGGACAATCTTGTCGCTGAACCAGTAGGCAAAGAGGTTCATCCCTCCTGCAAAGATAAGCGCCATGGTCATTCCCTGTTTTCCTCCAAATGCGCCTCCTGCCCATACGAGAATAAGACTTAAGGTAACAAGCAAAACCATTGTTTTTAAACTGTTCATTTATTCCTCCGTTGAATGCACGCAGCGCATAAGTCAAATGCGATGATTTTTAAGAACTTTTATATTATAAAACAGAAAATGATGCAGTTTCAAGGGTAGGGCGCGACTTAGCGGCTCATGCAGCGCTTCAGGGTGTTTTCGAGTTCCTCGAGTTTAAAGGGTTTCTTGAGACTGTATAAGCCTTTCTCCCGGAATTCCTTGTCCATCTCAGGCGTGATAAAGGCGGAGCAGACAACTACCTTGAGGGAATCCGTCAAATCACTCACTTTTTCCAGCAGCGTTGCGCCATTTTCCTCAGGCATTTTAAGGTCTGTAAAGAGGATATCAATATTATTATCCCTAAGATTTTTTACAGCTTCCTTTACACTGGCTGCTGTAATAACTTCGTGTCCCCACCTCCGGAGCGCTCTCTCAAGGAACCATCTTACAAGCTGTTCATCATCTACTACAAGAACCTTCATACTATGAAAACAAGCAAAAAGCGTGCTAATTAAGGTTTTTCAGGCAGGAATCCAAACTTTTGCATCCTGTATCTCAATGCATCGCGCGTTATATTCAGCAATCTTGATGCCTTTGTCTGGTTTCCCCTTGTTATATCCAGGGCCTGCCTTATCAGTTCTTTTTCAACCTCTTCTATATCAAGACCGCCTACGGGAATTTTTATGTCAAGACCCCTTGCATTTGCAAAGGCCGCCTCTTTTGAGGTGAATTCTATCGGCAGATGTTCCGGAAGTATGAAGTCCTCATTGCTTTCAAGTATCATGGCTCGTTCTATAATATTTTTAAGCTCTCTCACATTCCCGGGCCATTGGTATTCCTCGAAATATTTTTCTGTTTCCTTTGAAATGCCTTTGAGGTTTTTCTTGAATTCCCTGTTAAATTCGTTTATAAAGTATTTTGCCATGAGAGGGATGTCGCTCGGCCTGTCCCTGAGAGGCGGGATAAGAATAGGGATAACCTTGAGCCTGTAATAAAGGTCTTCCCTGAAATTGCCGTTCTTTACTTCTTCGGCAAGGTTCTTATTTGTTGCTGCAATTATTCTTACGTCAACTGTTATGTCTTTAACGCCCCCGATCCTCTTGAACATCTTGCTCTCTATAATCTTCAGGAGTTTTGCCTGGGTGCTGGGTTTCATATCCCCTATTTCATCGAGATAGATGGACCCGCCGTCTGCAAGCTCGAACAGTCCTTTTTTCATTGCCTTTGCATCCGTGAAGGCCCCTTTTTCATGGCCGAAAAGCTCGCTTTCTATAAGCGTCTCAGGCAGAGCCGTGCAGTTTATCTCCATGAAGGGTTTGTCGCCCCTCCTGCTCTGGTAATGTATCACCTTTGCCGCTAAGTCTTTTCCTGTGCCGCTCTCGCCCTGAAGCATAATGGTTGTGGCGTCGCTTTTTGTAATTTTCTTTATCAGCTCGAATATCTTCTGTATTGGTTCCGACCGGCCGATTATGCTGTCGAATCCGTATTTTAAAGAAAGCTGCGACCTGAATTGTGAAACTTCTTTTCTGAGGGAGACCGTCTCCAGAGCCTTTGCAACCAGTATTTTAAGTTTGTCTACGTTAAACGGTTTTTCAACAAAATCATAAGCCCCGAGTTTTATTGTCTTTACCGCTGTTTGTATATCGCCAAAGGCAGTAATCATTATAACGAGGGCGTCTTTGTTTATTTCTTTAATGCCCTGAAGAACAGTTATGCCCGAGACGTCCGGGAGGTGGATATCCAGCAGGGTTATATCAGGGGGCTCTTCCTTAAACATGCCGAGCCCTTCCATCCCCTTTTCAGCGCTTATTACAGTGTAGCCCTCTTTTGAAAGGTTTTGCTGTAAGGACCACCTCAGGAGTTTCTCATCATCAACGACAAGTATCTTTGCTTCCGGCAAATTCAGCCCTCCTAAAAAATAGTTTCAAAAGGGTAAGAAGGTTAAATAGTTTCAAAGGTTGCCCTTTTCCCCTATTTAACCTATTGAAACTGTTTAACCTTTATCAGTTTTAAGAATAACATGAAATGTGCTGCCAATACCAATCCGGCTTTCTACAAATATTTTCCCGTGATGCTTTTCTACTATATTTCTGCTTATTGCAAGGCCGAGCCCCGTGCCTGCGTGTCTTGTGGTGAAAAACGGCTTAAATATGTTTTTAACGGCATCCTCTTCTATGCCCTGTCCGGTATCGGAGAAAACCACCTCGATCTCATCGCTGTTGTTAGTAAGATATACGCCTGTTGTGAGCGTTCCTCCGGCAGGCATTGATTGAAGGGCATTCAGCATTAAGTTTAAAAATACCTGCTGCAGCTGTTCCGGGTCCACATTTATTTCTCCTATGTCGTCTCCGGGAATCAATCTAATGACAACCCCTTGTTTTTGCGCCTGCAACTCCACCAACCTTATGGCCCGTTCGATAATCGGCTGAAGAGACGCCGATACCGGATGAAGATCAGGCGGCCTGGCAAAGACAAGGAGTTCTTTTACCGACCTGTCAAGCCGTTCTATCTCATTCAGGACTTCGGTTATAACCTCTTTCCTCGGGTCTGTTGCGGAGAATTCTTCTGCAAGCACCTGTATGGCCCCGCTTATCCCGGCTAAGGGGTTCTTGATCTCATGCGCTATAGCTGATGACATTTCGCCGATTGTTGCCATCTTCTCAATGTTCTGTATCTCTTCAAAATGGCACTTTTCTATCTCCCGCCTTGCCTTGCCGAGTTCGAAAAGCATGGAGTTCAGGGAGGAGGCAAGTTTTCCTATCTCATCTTTTCTCCGCGTAAGAAATTTTACGGTCAGGTCTCCTTCTTCTGCATTTTTCATTGTGTCTATTATTGAGGTGATGGGTTTATTGACCAGGTAAGAGGTGAGCATGCTTAAAGATATCGAGATGACAATAAGGGTTATGATAAAAAACGTTAACATTCTTTTTTGAGAATCGTTAATCCTTTGGAGGGTCTTGGCCATTGATACCTCGATGTCGAGAACGCCTATTACTTCGTCCTTTGCGCCGTGGCACTTTTGGCAGGGGCGTTCGTTGTATAGGGGAGTTATAATTGAATAGACTGCTTTCCCATTATTTTCATGTGAAAAGACCTCCGGAGCCTTTTGGGTTTTGAATCTTGTTATATGTTCAGGCGGCGATAGAGTATTAATCTGAGACGGCAGGGAAGAGCTGATTATCGTTCCATCGGGCCTGAATATCCATACTTGCTCTACATCCCTGGAGCCGATAGTTTCGAGAAATTTCTGAAATTCCCGTCCCTTTCCTTCGAGCATGATTGTTACAAGGCTGTTTTTTATTATTTCTGCGATCAGGGAGACCCTTTCCTTTTCGTCTTCCTGGATCTCTTTTTCCTGCAGGCGCAGGTTTTTATAGGAAAAGGCCCCTATTATCACGAACAAGATGCATGTTGTGAAAAGGATGTATTTACTTTTAAGGTTCATTCCAGAAAATTCAGGTTGAGGCTGAGGCTAAGATTAAGAAAATTCTCAACCTTACCCTTATCTCTTAACCTCTTTTTTTTACTCAAGGCTTCCGTAAGCATGAAGTCCCGAGAGAAGCAGATTAACTCCGAGGTAGGTAAATATCACGGCTATAAAGCCCATTACTGCAACGATTGCTACTTTCTTGCCTCTCCATCCCCTGAGCAGGCGGCTGTGCAGGAAGAAGGCGTATACAAACCATGTTATCAATGACCAGGTCTCTTTCGGGTCCCAGCTCCAGTAAACGCCCCATGCCTGGTCTGCCCATATTGCTCCGAATATAAGCCCTCCGAGGGTGAAGATTGGGAAACCGATAGCAATGCTTTTATAAGTGATCTCGTCGAGCATTTCAGACGAAATGGCCAGTGAGCCTATCATTCGCTTCAGTACGTGGCCATACCGCCATACCGCGAATATCAGGCCCAGGGATGCAAGCCAGCTCAGGACCGAGCCTGCTATGGACTTGCTCAGCAGAGTGGCCTTAAAAAGATAACTTTTGAGGCTTATATCTACTTTCCCGCTTCGCGTGATATCGAAATTCTGGAGGTCAACATTCTCGTTCAGCAGGTTTTTGAGTTCTATTACATGGTCCGGCATCTTGCCGTAGCGAACATAGTATTCTTTAGCGGCCCTCTCTACTACTTTTTTCTGCGAGTACATGGGGATTTTTACCTTCACGAAGTCTATGCCCATCATGATCAGTACAGCGAGGAAGATACCGGAGGTGACCGTCCAGAAGATATATGAGGATTCGCCGCGCTTTTCTGTTTTCAGTATCAGATACATCAGTCCGGTGCTGAACGAAAGGGCAAAAGTCGCATATGCTATGAAGCTCATCATGACATGCACCAGCAGCCAGTTGCTCTGCAGCGCAGGGACCAGAGGCTCTATCTCCTTTGACATGCCCGACAGGTCTATAAATGCCAGCGCAAGGCCTGCTATGGGGGTTACAAATGCTCCGAACGAGCGGTTCTTATATTTAAACTCTATTATCAGATACCCTAATATAAGACACCAGATAAAGAATATAAGCGACTCGAAGAGATTTCTCAAGGGAGCGCTTCGCAAGACAGATAGGATGAATGAACTTTCGGGATTAAACATTATCCACTGGGCATAGGATTCCGTCCATCTTATTACGATTGCCAGGGTCTGGGAAACAAATCCCGCTATTGTGACTATTGTTGCCGCTATGCCTACCTGTGAGTTTTTGAAGGCAAGATATGTTATATAGATTATCATTGCCAGGATATAAGCCATTGTGGATATGCCGAATAATGTGGAACTGTTCATTGCTTTCCTCCTCCATCTGATTTGCTCAGAAGGGCAATCATTTTATCGGCCTTTGTTTCGAGCGCCGGCCTGTTTTTATTTGCGGTCAGGGCCACAATAATACGCGTGTTGCTTTTTTCTTCGAGAAGTTTGACCCATATTTTTTTATGACTCATAAAAAAGGTGATGTAAAGGCCGACAGCCATGACTATGCAGCCGAGATAGACGACCCAGACGCCGGGGTCTTTTCTTACCTGGAGGCCTGTATATTCAACACCCCAGTAGTCCGCAAATTCCACCGTATGACCATCGGGAAGCGCCCATGTCTGCGGATATCTCTTCATTATCCAGCCTGAATATTTTGTTTTTCCTTTTTCTGAAAACTCCAGGAATACGGCAGGGTTATTCATCTGCTCTGCAAAGGTAAACGGCCTGTTATTAGCATCAAATGAAAGGGCAGGGCTGAAATCTTTTAATGTCCCTTGTAAGTCAGTGCCGGGGATAATAAATTTATCATCACGGTGCATCTGCCTGGTTTCGGGGGCGCCTGACTTTGGAGTTATTTTCATGATAAATTCACCGTGCGCATTTGGGACCATGCCGAAACTCGACTGATAAAAAGTAACACCAGCGTAGGTTAGAGGGTCATTGACCACTATGCTTTTCTTAACCACTTCTTTACCGCCTTGTATTACCGTCAGCCAGCTCCTGTATTCCTTCGGCATATTGGAGCCTTTATAGAAGTCTACCAGGAAGTTATCGCACCTTATGCTGAAGCCGAGAGGCCATATCCCGTATCTCTTCATCTTTGCCTTTAATGCTTTTTCGTCTACTCCAAATTGTCTGGCTGCTTCCTGCGCATTTCCCTCTGTCGTCTGTAATTTTTCTATTATGGCTTCCATCTCTGCTTCTTCTTCCTTGCTTAAAAAACCGGATGGCGCAAATGCCACAGAGTAAGTTCTTCCTTCGGGAAGATTCAGAAATCCCTTAAATCCAAAAGTTATGCCGATGATTGCGCCGGCCAGTATCAGGAGAATGCTCAAATGAGTAATATAAACGCCAAGTCGTGTATAATTGCCCTTTTCCGAATAAAACTGATAACCGTTTGCCTCTCTTGCCTCGATGAATTTAAAACCCGCATTTTTTACGGCGGTTCCAACTGCCTCTTTTAGCTTCTCAGGTTTACCTTTAAGAACGAGCTCTTTTTTCCCGATATTTTTAAACTGTTCATCTGTCAGAGGCTTGATAGGCTCTTTTACGAGCTTCCATATCCTCGGCAACCTGTCAAGGGAACATATTATCAGGTTTGCCGCAAAAAGGAGCAGAAGCGCGATGAACCACCATGAATGATACATATCGGTGAATCCGAGCTTATCAAGAACGCCTAACAAGCTGTGCGCGGTCTCATGCCCGATACCGAACATCTTTATTAGAAGCTTGACGTTCTTTTCCGGTTCTGCGTTCTGCTCAAGTATCGTTCCGACTATCGAAGTGCCGCCGATTAATGCAAAGATCACAACGGCAAGCGTTATTGATGCAAAGAAATTCCAGACTTTATCTATAAGCGATTTGTTTTTATTTTCTTCCACTATACTATTCTCCTCTGTGAACCGGATAAATTACTGTCTTTTATCATAAAGTTTTTAGCTGAAACAAGCAAGAGGCTTTTTGGGCTATAGGCTTTTTTGTGATGCAGGGCGAAGGGGACTTGTATTTCAGTTCTAAGAGGTCAGGAGTTTTGGCTTATCCCTTTTTGCATTAACTATGCAGAAAAATCCGAAAGGTTTTTTAAAAGGATTTTTTAATTGATGGGGCGTATCAGGGGCAATATAGATCGTGTCCATAAAGTTCATTTGATGAGATTTTGTTCCAACCGTAACCCTGCCTTTTCCCCTCACGCATATTACGACATGCTCATGTTTATGCTTTTCAAAACTGCTGCAACCGCCCGGAGCTATCTCAAAATATCTGAGATGAAACTTGCACGTTTCTCCTTTATCTCCGATTAAGGTCTGCCTTAGAATATCAGACCAGTCTTTGCCGCTTTGCTTATATTTCTCAACCTTAATCCCCTGCCATTTAAGGTTCCCTTTGTGTTTATAGAGCCTGCTTTTGTTTTCTTTGGACATTTCTCTGCCCTTCAAAGTCCAATCGCAGGATATGGGAGATTTCTTCTTGGCCATAGTGAAATAGTTTAACAGAATCTAATAAAAATGGTTATTTCGCTGTTGGTTTTTTTAAAGAGAAAGAAGGTATATTATCACTGAGAGGTGTGTCATGAGCATAAAGAATATTGAAACAAGACAGATTAAGCCGACCCATCCGGGCGAGATGCTGATCCCTCCCTATCTTGTGAACGAACATTATGACGACCGCTATTTCGATGTTGTCAATGCCATTGAAGAAGCGAAGCATATCTTTTTTCAGGGTACCGGCATCATGGATATTCTTTCTGCCGCAGGGCAGCGGAGGAAAGAATTCAGGATAGGTGAAACAGGCTTCGGCGCAGGCCGTCTGCTCATTGCCCTCATGGATTTTTTGGACAATTGCGGCATCACAGACATAGCGGTCACCTACAATTCCGTCGAACTGCATCCAATCACTTCTGAGCGAATGGCATCCATTCTCGGAGGATTCAGAACAGAGGTTGGCCCGCTCATTGATCTGCTTGTCCGGGCCTACAGCAGCATAGAAATTTCCAGACCGGGATGGCACCAGATACAACTCACACGGCCTTTTGGCATCCTGACCCTGAATCTCTGGATCGGGGAGGCCCTCGAAATGGTCCGTGCACTCACAATTCCCTGTGACACATGGTTCCTGGATGGCCATGGACCAAAGAAAAACCCCGACATTTGGCGGTATGAGCTTCTTATGGCGATTGGA
>SCSY01000125.1 GCA_004298625.1 Nitrospirota bacterium
ACTTTAGCCTGCCATCAACGTAGAAATCAATAACGCCATGTCTTCTCAAAAGTGTGAGATGCTGGGATACATTCGGCTGGCTTATCTCAAGGAACTCCTCAAAATCACTTACGCATTTTACGCCTTTCATGAGCTCTTCGAGTATTTTTATTCTTACCGGATGGGCTATGACTTTTAATAATTCAACTCTTTTCCCCAATGACCTCATCTCATTACCTCCACTTATATGCAAATATAACAATATTTGCATATATTGTCAAGAAGAAAATGGCAGGGGGCGGAAGAGAGGTGTTATGAAAGGGGGTATCATTTATTTCCATTGATTTTAATGATTTTATTATTTTCTCTTTTACCTGAAATGTGCTATATTTCTCCTATGAAACCAGGAAATACCGGGTTGGTATATTAATTGTTATAAACAATCAAATTGGAATCCTGAAGATTTACAGAATACCTAATTTCTCCGCCAGAGTCCGGTCATATAGAATTTTTATTGACGGCAAGAAAGCTGATTCAATAAAGGATGGAGAAACGGTTGGAATAAGGCAAAACCTTATCAGGTTAAACAAGTAAGAAACGTTTTGGTAAAGTATAAACTTGGAGGGACTGTCGATGTATAAATATGAGATTATTATTTACTGAAGTAATGAAGACAATGCTTTTATAGCGGAAGTGCCTGAACTGCCGGGCTGTATGGCTCATGGAGAAACCCCTGAAAAGGCATTAAAGAATGCCAAAGAAGCGATTCAATTGTGGATTGATACGGCGAAGGAATTCGGGGATGCAATCCCCGAACCAAAGGGCAACAAACTGATATACGCATAGATATTCTTTCATAACAAATCACTCGTGCCGATTCGCTTCGC
The DNA here is from genome assembly GCA_004298625.1 of Nitrospirota bacterium. Taxonomy (GTDB): domain Bacteria; phylum Nitrospirota; class Thermodesulfovibrionia; order Thermodesulfovibrionales; family UBA1546; genus SCSY01. The sequence continues at coordinate 867 of SCSY01000125.1, forward strand.
TCTCGGCACAGTTTTGTCGTTGAATGGAATTCTATATTTCACCTGCCATTGAAGCGGACGCAAAAAAGTAGAATTGTCTGAAAAAAAGGGGAGGAGGCCTTAATGGCATTGCCTTCCTTTACCCATAAAAATCATATGTGTTAAACTAAAGATTCTAATAGCAAACCCTGAGTGAAATATGTCAAAAAATATACGAAATTTCTCAATCATTGCCCATATTGACCACGGCAAGTCCACATTGGCTGACAGGCTGCTTGAATATACAGGAGCCCTTAGCGAGCGTGAGATGCAGGCGCAGGTGCTGGATTCCATGGATCTTGAGCGCGAGCGCGGTATTACAATCAAATTGCATTCAGTGCGGCTTAATTACACGGCCGATGACGGCAAGGACTATATCCTTAATCTCATAGACACACCGGGCCATGTTGATTTCTCATATGAGGTTTCCCGCAGTCTTGCATCGTGCGAGGGAGCGTTGCTCGTTGTTGATGCTTCACAGGGAGTCCAGGCTCAGACTCTTGCAAATGCCTATCTTGCTGTTGAGCATGACCTTGAGATTATACCCGTGATAAATAAGATAGACCTTCCCGCTGCCGACCCTGAGGGCGCAAAGGAGCAGATAGAGGATGCAATAGGCATTGACTGCTCGGAGGCGATTCACGCAAGCGCCAAGGAAGGCATAGGCACAAAGGAGATTCTTGAGGCGATAGTTAAAAAGGTCCCGGCGCCAAAAGGGGACGATGAAAAGCCCCTGAAGGCATTGCTCTTTGATTCGTGGTTCGACAATTATCAAGGAGTCATAGTTCTGGTGAGGGTCTTTGACGGGAAGATAAGGGCAGGCGAAAAGATAAAACTCATGGCAACGGGAAATGTCTTTGAAGTGGCGCAGGTCGGCGTCTTCACCCCGAAGATGATTCCTGCTGAAGCGCTCTCCTCAGGCGAAGTCGGATACATAATCGCAGGGATAAAGAACGTCACCGATACAAAGATAGGCGATACAATCACAGACGCTGAAAAATCCGCCATCGAGCCGTGTCCGGGATATAAGGACATAAAGCCGATGGTATTCTGCGGCCTATATCCGACAATACCGCATGAGTATGACAACCTCAGGGATGCGCTTAATAAACTCAGGTTAAACGACTCGTCATTCAACTATGAGCCCGAGACGTCGCTTGCGCTCGGTTTTGGTTTCAGGTGCGGCTTCCTCGGCCTTTTGCATATGGAGATAATCCAGGAAAGACTCGAACGTGAGTTTAATCTATCACTGTTAAGCACAGCGCCGACAGTTGTTTACAGAGTGACCACAATAAAGGGAGAGATTTTGCATATCGAAAACCCGGCATTGCTGCCTGAGAAAAGCGAGAAAGTAGAAGAGCCCTTTGTCCTGGTCACGATATTGGTTCCCAAGGATTTTATCGGAGGGATACTTGACCTCTGCCAGGAGAAAAGGGGGGTTCAGAAGAGTTTTAACTTCATCGGCAAAGACAGGATCAAGGTCGAATACGAGTTGCCTTTGAATGAGATATTATGGGATTTCTACGACAGGCTGAAATCCATATCAAAGGGCTATGCCTCTATGGACTATGAGTTCATAGGATTCCGTGAATCAGACCTTGTCAAGCTGAATATACTCATAAACAGTGAGGTTGTTGACGCGCTTTCTCTTATTGTTCACAGAGACAAGTCATATTACAAGGGCAGGGAACTTGCGGAGAAACTCAGGGAGATTATACAAAGGCAGATGTATGAGGTTGTGATACAGGCGGCTATCGGGAGTAAGATTATTGCCAGGGAAAGTGTCAGGGCCTTAAGAAAAGATGTTATTGCCAAGTGTTACGGCGGCGATATAACGCGTAAGAGAAAGCTCCTTGAAAAGCAGAAAGAAGGAAAGAAGCGCATGAAGCAGGTAGGTCGCGTTGAACTTCCGCAGGAGGCTTTTCTTGCGGTTTTAAAGGTGAAGTAAAAATCCTAAGGTGTTTCTTGCGCAAAGAGCCCTGTGCTCAGGTAGCGCTCTCCTCTGTCAGGCAATATCACAACAACCTTTTTCCCTTTGCCGAGTTTTTCAGCGACCCTTAAAGCCGCCCACATTGCAGCACCTGATGATATTCCGCAGAGAAGCCCCTCTTTCAGGGACAGCTTTCTTGCCGTATCAGCAGCGTCAAGATCAGTTACCTGAATAACTTCGTTATAAATTTTTGTATTCAATACTCCCGGATAAAACCCTGCGCCTATTCCGGCAATCTTATGTGGCCCTGGATTTCCTCCTGAAAGCACGGGAGACGCCGCAGGCTCTACTGCCGCTATCCAGACGTCGGATTTTTTATCTCTCAATGCCTCTCCAACTCCTGTTATTGTCCCGCCTGTGCCTACACCTGCTACAAATCCGTCAGGAGCAGTTCCAAGGGCTTCAAGTATCTCAACTGCGGTTGTCTTTTTATGTATCTCGGGGTTTGCAGGATTTTCAAACTGCTGCGGCATGAAATAATGCGGATTATTTTTATAAATCTCCTCCGCTTTTTCAACTGCGCCCATCATGCCTTTTTTGCCTTCTGTTAAGACAAGCTCTGCGCCATAAGCCTGAAGGAGTTGCCTTCTTTCCATCGTCATTGTCTCCGGCATGGTAAGAATTAATTTATATCCCTTAACTGTCGCCACCATTGCAAGTCCTATTCCGGTGTTGCCGCTTGTGGGTTCTATAATTATTCCGCCCGGCTTAAGCCTTCCCTTTTCCTCTGCGGCCTCTATCATCGAAAGCGCAATCCTGTCTTTTACAGAGCCTCCTATGTTACAGCCCTCGAGCTTGGCCCATATCTCTGCGTCTGTTGCTGGAACTATGTTGTTGATTTTTATCAGAGGCGTGTTGCCGATCAGCGACAATATGTTTTTATTCGGTTTCAGTGCCGCCCCTCCTCATTATTAACTGAAAAAGCCTGTCTGCCATCTTACCATCCATATCTTTCAATAGCACATATTCCTTTGTTGCAAGTTTAATCTCTCCAAGATTTACATAAGCAGTTCCCAGACCGTAATGGGCGTCTGCATGTTTAGGATTAAGCAGTATAGCCTGCTTAAATGAAACCACTGCCTCATCGAGACTTTCCATTGCAAGCATAGCATATCCGAGGCCGTTATGAAAATCAGCGCTGCCCGGTTCTATAGATAGCGCCCGCTTGAATTCCAGGACAGCCTGTCCGGCGTCGCCCATCTCAAGCATTGCAATGCCCATCCATCCGTGCAGTTCGGCATTATCAGGCTCTTTTTTGAGCGCATCCCTCAGGATTTTTACAGCCTTATCATAATTTTGCGCCTCAATATAGCCTTTAACTATAGAGATATTATCCTCAGCAACCGTTTTTCCCTGAGCGTCATCCCCCGGTCTCTTTGCATCAGGAAAGGCCCTTTGAAGATTTTTTGCAAAAGCAAGTATAACATTAACAGGCATTACCTCAAATAAATCGCCTGTTTGTGATTGCCTGTAAACCATGCCGATAACTTTATCGTCAAAAAATACCGGCGCGCCAGGCAAGGGTTTTTCCCGAAACTCAATAAGCATATATGCCGTATTATCCAAATTTTTTTTGATGCCGTTAATTACACCGTCTATTTTTTTAGACGTCTCACCCTCTGTCTTGACTGTATAGACCTTTTCGCCGATTGATGCAGCATAATCGCTATTAAATGCAGGGGATTGTGTATCCAGGACATCAGGGAAGCATGAGGTTTCAAACCATGCCGTCTGGCTGAAAAGGAATAAAAAAAAGATGACCGAAAACCTTACAAGTTTCATATCCGGCTTTCCGTCCTATGCCTCAATTTCCAATAGCTCTTTGCCTTCTCTTAACTGTTCCAGCACGGCAGCGTCAAAACCTTTATCCTCAAAATATTCCTTTTCTATAGTCTCGATGTAGAACCTGTCAAGCCCGCTGTTTTTAAGGAAATCCTCTCTCAGGTTTATATCCTTCTTCTCAATGATTATCGGCAGGAGATGGTTGAGATAAAAGGATTCCTTCCTGAGATCCAAAAGCGTTTTATCGAACAGCTTTTGCGGCACCTTTATTGCGATGCCTCTTTCAAGAAGCTCTTTTCCTATGTCTTCTCGTATCTCGTCCCTTCCCTCTCTGACATTAAGCCTTGGATAGAAGCTGCGCATTCTTTCCTTGAGCGCGCTGTGCACATGGTGATAAAGCCTTTCCTCGTCCCGGATCATCTTCATCTCGGCAACAACATCCCTGAGGGAGGCGTCTCCTGCGGATACCTTCGCAATTCCCTTTGACAGCGCGCTGATCTTCTTTTTGCCGTAGGTTGTTATGTATTTATTGCGAAGTATCTCGTTTACGGTAACCTCGTCGAAAAGCTCAGTATCGAGCTTATCGAACTCCTTTTTATTGCCTATAAGGCTCCTCAGGGAATCTTCCGTAAAATCCACGTTCTCCATAAAGGCCATCTGGCTCAGCAAGGCCTGAACATTGTCATACCTGTCAAAGTATGTAACTATGGAGCTGAATTCCTCAAATATGCTGAAATCATTAGTCTCGCGCGCTATCTCATCGCAGGCCTTTCCTGTATCCAGAAGCACTTGCTCAAAGCCCATATCGCTCTGGGAATAGGCCCTGTGCTTTGCCTTTACCAATCTTGCTATATCTTCATTTATGATGTGCTTTTTCAGGGATATGTCTTTAAAAAACAGGTTTTCGAGTATGGACCTGGCCTCTTTGAGATACTCCGGCTCTTTTATTTCCTGTATCTTCTTGCCCTTCAGCAGGAGTTCATCGAGCGTATCAAAAAGAACACCCGGAATATTATTTCTTATGCTGAGGGTCCTCAGCCTTCTCAGCCTTGCAATCTCCGAATGCGCAAGATTATCCTTAAAGGCGCCGCCGATAAGAATATCCCTGTATTCATCAACTACGCGCCTGTTCTCAGGGTGCTTATACATCACGTTAATCTTCATCCTCTCCTGCTGATAATTGTCTATCTTGTATCTTGCCGCGATATCTTCGATATAAAGCTCTTCCTGAGACGAAAGCGCTCTTTCAGTAGAATAGAATTTTTCAAAGGCCCTGTATAATTCCTCGTTTTCCCTGTGGATCAGCTTGAATATGAACACCGTTGATTTTTGTTCGTTCAACTCGCTCAGAAAATCGTTCAGGAGTTCCGTATCTTTATCCTGCCCGATTAATTCCGTTCTTTTCAGAAACTTGCCGACGGCCCTTAATATCTGCTTCTGCCGCTTCCTATACTCGCCCCTGTAGTCGGAAGGTATGAAAAAATAATAGTTCTTTACTGCGTTGCCCTGGAGAAAAAGCCTGTAGAATGATTCATCCCCTTCGATGTCGTCTGTAAATATAATCTTCTCGGCCTCATCGAGAAAGGCCCCAAACATAATGAGCCTGTTTGAAACCTCTCCCTTTATCATATCCTTCAGAGGCTTTTCAACGCCGAACATGTATTCGCAGAAGCTTCCGCCTGTGCCTTTATAATGGATGCCATCTTTGGATATTGTGAATTCATTGCCCTTTGAAAAAAATCTTATGTGGGATGCCGTTTCCTCGTAGAAATATGTGCTCTCGACACGGGCTCCACTTACAAATGCAAAGAATTCTACGGGGCCGAGATTGCCGTGAAGCCTGAGGTCTCTAATCATAGCTAAAATATAACATACGCAGGTTAAAATATTCTATCGCCCTTTATTAAAAGACATGGGTTTGGTTATCATAGTAAATGAAGAAGAAAATTCTGCTCATGGCAGCATTCCTTTGTTTTTTCGGTCTTGCATCCGGTGAAGAAATCTCCGGCAAGGCCCTTCTTATCAGGGGTAAAGACGCACTAAATGCCGGCAAATATACCGAGGCGATTGAGAGCCTTTCTCCGGCGTATGAAAAAGTTCCGGTCATGAGGGACTACATCCTTTTCTGGCTTTCAAAGGCTTATCAGGAACTGGGCAACAGCGATGAAGCGAATTATAAAATAAAGGAACTGCTCAAAGG
>SCSY01000126.1 GCA_004298625.1 Nitrospirota bacterium
TCTCTGCCCTGTATCTGCAGCCGCCCCTGCACTGTTCGATAAACTCGCAGTTGCATTTTAATTTGTCAAGTTTTATTGGTTTTATTTTCTGCCGGCATTTTTTTAAGCTGTCTTTAATTGTACCAACATATCTGCCGGAATAGAAAGTGCATTTTGCAATCTTCCCCTCTGCAGTTATCGCCATGAGATGAAGCCCGCATCCAAAACCTTTTTCCCCTGAATGAATCCCTCCGCCATAGCCATACTTAAGATATTTCCCTGCCTGTTGGGGAGAAAGTTGAAATTCAGTGTTTCTTTTCAGCCTTCCTGTTATGCACGGCACATCAACAGTCCATTCTTTTATCCCGATGTCTCTGAACATCGCGTCCATTTTATCAAAATCTCCGAGGTTCTTAGAGTGGACCATTGTTGAAATTGAGACATCAAGGCCTGAATCAACAGCATCGTTAACGGAACGCAGGGCCTTTTTAAATGTGTCTTTGCCTCTGAGGGAGTCATGCGACTCTTCAAGCCCGTCTATACTTATCTGAAGCTCATCGACGTTGAGTTTTTTTAGGAGACTTTTATTCAGCAACAGGCCGTTTGTGAATAAAATTTTTCTGAAAAAAAACTCTGGCAGCATTTCATTAATTTCTTCTAATTTGCTATGCATTAAGGGCTCGCCGCCGGTGATAAGGACCCTCAGCCCCTGCATCTCTTCGAATTCGGTTAAAATCTTTTGTATCTGCTTTATGAAAAGCTCTGTTGTCCTGCCCTTATCTATATAACAATGCCTGCACTTCAGATTGCACCTGTCTGTAATCTGAAGTTCAAGGTATCTGAGAGACGGGACAGGAGATTTTCTTGCAGAAGGACGTTTGAGCATAACCCTTTCTTTCGTCAGTATTCCCTCTTTCAGGCAATAATCGAGAAATTCACTCTCTTTGGCTCTGCATCCATTTTTAGAAGCGCATTTTTTCAGGAATTTAAATGCCTCATCATCGAGATTATAAAGTTCATCTTTTCTGATGTCGTAGACAGACGGGGTTTCGAGCCATTTTAACGCAGCGTATTCAGCAAGAAAATAATTCATGTTTTATTATACAGCACCTATGATATTTGATATGATTGAATCAATGGATAAAAAGGAGTTGGAAGCGACCCTTTGCCTGAATTATTGCCCTTACTACAAACCCTTCAAGGACGAAGGGCTTGCCTGTAACGGCTTTACCATAGTGGAAAGATTGATGGCCAGGGGAAGGGATATCCCTTTTGGCAGCCCCGCCGGAGACGTCAGCTCCGATACAAAGAAAGCCCTGGTACGGGATATATGCAATGCATGCCCCTTTTACATCAGAGACTGTGATTTTACCGCTGGAAAAGAAGATACTCAGCCGTGCGGCGGTTTCTCGTTCCTGGGACACCTGCTCGATGCGAAAATTATTACCCTTGACGACATGCATAATATTAACTACACTTTATTCAAATAGGCTGATGGCTGACAGCCATCGGCTTACAGCTCAACAAAATGGATTATTCAATAAAAATAGGCGGCGAGGCAGGGCAGGGTATTCAGACCATTGGAGATGCGTTGGCGCGGGTATTTTCCAGATCAGGATATCATGTATTTACACATCAGGATTACGAGTCCCGCGTAAGGGGAGGGCATAATTTTTTCCAGATAAGGTTTTCAGACAAGCCGGTTACGTCATCCAGGGAAAAGATAGACATCCTTGTTGCCCTCGATAGAGAGAGCATCGCAGTTCATGAAAAAGAACTCTCTGAGAACGGACGGATGATATATGATTCTGTATCATTAAAGCAGAAATACGACAAACCGCAGTTTCTCGACATCCCATTCGAAAATCTTGCAGTGGAGCACGGCGGCAATAAGATAATGGCCAATACAGTTGCAACAGGCGCAGCACTCGGTATGCTTGGGATCGAGCTCAACATTCTATTCGGGATAATAAAGGAAACATTTGAGAAAAAGGGCGAGGATATCATTAAGGCAAATATGAATACAGCTGTTGCGGGGCATGAGTTCGCAGTTAAACAGTGCGCAGGATGTTCTTTCTCAGCAGCGCCTTCATCTAAACCCCGGATGCTTATCGCCGGTATTGATGCTATCGGCCTTGGCGCTATCGCTGCGGGCTGCAAATTCTATTCAGCCTATCCAATGACCCCTTCAACCGGCATTATGAACTATATTGCGGGCAAGGCAAAGGAATACGGGATTATAGTGGAGCAGGCTGAAGATGAAATAGCTGCAATCAACATGGCGTTGGGGGCTTCTTTTGCAGGCGCGCGCGCCATGACCGGAACTGCCGGAGGCGGCTTTGCATTAATGGTGGAAGGGCTTTCGTTAGCAGGAATGACAGAGACGCCGGTGGTAATCGCGCTGGGACAGAGGCCTGCGCCTGCAACAGGATTTCCGACAAGGACCGAGCAGGGTGACCTTAACTTCGCACTATATACTGCCCACGGCGAATTCCCGAGAGTTATATTTGCACCCGGGAACCCTGAGCAGGCATTTTATCTTACCGGCAAGGCCTTTGATCTTGCGGAAAAATACCAGATACCCGTCATCGTGATGTTCGATACATATCTCGCAGACAGCGAATGGACGTCAGACGGCTTTGATCCCGGCAAGATAAAGAATACAGATTACAGGCTTCGCGGCGAGGCGTTTAAAAATTTGCCTGAATACAAGAGACATGCCCTTACTGAGACAGGAGTATCTCCTTTAGCAATCCCCGGAGATTCAAAACACCTTGTTGTTACGGACAGCGACGAGCACGATGAAGAAGGGCATATAGTCGAAGATGCCGGGACAAGGATAAACATGGTAAACAAGAGATTGTTTAAGAAATTGCCGTTGATAAGACAGGAGATAGAGCCGCCTGTTTTATATGGAGACAGCAACCCGGAAATAGTTATCCTGGGATGGGGTTCTAATTATGGCGTTATGAAAGAGGCGGCTGATGAGTTGTCGCAGAATAAAAAAATCGCGATGCTTCATTTCAGCGAGATTTATCCGTTCCCGCAGGCTGATAAGTTTGATTATCTCAAGGTATTGAGGAACGCAAAACAGACCATCTGCATCGAAAATAACGCAACAGGGCAGTTTGCGCGGCTTATGAGGGCAGAGACAGGATTCGAGTTCAAGGCTAATATTAACAGGTATGATGGAAGGCCGTTTTTATTGGAAGAATTGGTAGATGAGATAAAAAAGAAAATATGATGCAGTTTGATTCATTGCAGGAGGAAAGATAATGCCGACATTAGAAGACTATAAGGGACAGACGCCGGCGTGGTGTCCGGGATGCGGAGACTTCGGCATTCTCAATTCATTTAAAAATGCGCTTGTCGAACTCGGCATAGAGCCGCATCAATTCACGATCGTTTCCGGAATCGGGCAGGCAGGAAAATTGCCGCATTATATGAGATGCAATACCTTTAACGGCCTTCATGGAAGGACCCTTCCTGTTGCAACAGGCATAAAATTAGCCAATCATGAAATGCTCGTAATCGCGGTGGCAGGAGACGGCGACTGCTATGGAGAAGGCGGGAACCACCTCAATCATGCTATAAGAAGGAACATTAACGTGAAACTCTTTGTTCATGACAATCAGATATACGGGCTCACAAAGGGTCAGGCCTCGCCGACAACCATGGAAGGGATGAAGACGAAAAACCAGCCATTCGGTGTTTTCTCGGAACCGCTGAATCCTCTGGCCCTTGCAGTGGCGCTCGATTGCAGCTTTGTGGCGAGGGGATTTGCGGCCGACATGGAACAGCTCAAGGGTTTGATGAAGGCTGCGATAAATCATAAGGGATTCACTCTCGTTGATATCCTTCAGCCATGCGTGACATTCAACAAGATAAATACCTATGACTGGTACAGGCAGAGGGTATATCATATAGAGGCTGAGTACAATCCTGAGGACAGGATAAAGGCGTTCGAAAGGGCGCTTGAATGGGGAGACAGGATTCCGACAGGCATTATCTACAGGAACAACCGCCAGGTTCTGGAGGAAAGGATACCCGTTATTCTTGATAAGCCGTTGGTGAGGCAGCCATTCGATATTTCAAAGATTGGGACAACCCTGAAAGAATTCTATTAAAAAATGATACGCCGGACTGTATAATAGGACTATGATAGACAAAGATATAATAGCAAATCTTAGGCTTGTGCATGGCTCTTATAATGCCCTTATGATGATGCTCTTTATTTATCAGGGATGGCTTGGATTAAGGATAAGAAGAGGAAGAATAGCAGGCAACCCGCCGCTCGAAATCATAAAGAGACACAGAAAAACAGGGCCGGTCTTTGCGATAATGGGAGTTCTTGGATTTTTTGCAGGGGTTACGCTTATTTATCTCGATTATGGCAGGATATTGAAATACCCCCCGCATTTTCTCACAGGGCTGTCTATAGTTTTTGCTATAGCTGCTGTTTTCCTTATCTCAAGAAAGATAAAAGGCCTTGATTCAGAGTGGAGAACCCCTCATTTCAGGCGCGGCATCTTACTTGTCTGCCTGTATCTGGTTCAGGTATTTTTAGGAATAGGAATTCTCTTTTAAAGGCCGCCTCATCCAATACCGCGTCAAGCACCTTCATCACTATTAGTATTGTAATTTTTTTGATAGAATATCTCTCATGGAAAATAAAAGCGAGATAATCACAAAAGAAGTCATAGAGGCATTGAGAGAGGCATTCACGCAGCTCACCGAGCCTGTTGCAATCGAGGTTTATACCAAGATTGGCGAGAATGACATGTTCAATGATTTTACGGCAGACCTCATTGGTGCAATGTCAAAAGTTACCAACAAGATTAAATTAAATTTTTATAAAATCGGCGACGAACAATCCAAAAAGCGCAATGTCCTTCGGTCGCCGACTGTGCTTATAGCCCCTGACAGATATAACATACGTTATACAGGCGCGCCTGCCGGTGAAGAAGGCCGTTCGATTGTAATGGCTGTCATAATGGCGTCAACAGGACAGTCTATTTTGTCTGACGATGCAAAGAAGAGGCTAAACAGGCTGAAAGAGAAAAGACATTTAAGGGTATTCGTCAGCCCGACCTGACCATACTGCCCGCAGCAGGTTCTGCTTGCGATATCCGCTGCAATAGAAAAAAAAGACCTTGTCTCGGCAGAGGTTGTAGAGATATATGAAAACAGGGACCTCGCGGAAAAATATGGCGCGATGGCTGTGCCGAAGGCATTTGCAGGAGAAAAACTTATAGCCCCGGGCCTTCAGCCCGAAGAGGTCTTTATAGAGTCTTTAATAGAAGAAAGACCGGTTGAATATGTGATGCCCTCCGGCAGGGAAGAATTGAAGGACTATGATGTTGTAATACTCGGAGGCGGGCCCGCAGGGCTGACGGCGGCTATGTATCTTGAGAGAAGCGGATTGAAGAGTATTATATTTGAAAAGGCCAATGTCGGGGGACAGATATCAATAACTCCCGTAGTCGAAAACTATCCTGGTTTTGCAAGCATCGCGGGAAAGACTTTGGTCGACCTGATGGCAAAACAGACAATGGATTATGCCCTTGTTCTTCAGGGTTATGATGTGAAGGATGTAAGGAAGAAAGACAAGGGTTTTGAGGTAACAACAGGAAGGGGAATATACAATGCCAAGGCGATAATTATTGCAACCGGAGCCGGAAACAAGAATCTCAATGCCAAGGGAGAAGAAAAGCTTGCCGGAAGGGGAGTCAGTTATTGCGCTACATGCGACGGGTATCTTTTTAAGGACGGCAAAAATGTCATTGTAGTAGGGGGAGGCAACAGCGCCCTGACAGATGCTCTCTATCTTGACAGTCTCGGCGCTCATGTCACGATAGTCCACAGGAGAGATGCGTTCAGGGCGGAGGAGAGGCTTCAGCAGGCTGTGTTCCAGAGGAATATACCTGTCTTGTGGGACAGCGTGATAAAAGAAATCAGCGGAGATAGGATCGTTGAAAAGGTAAAACTCGAAGACGTTAAGACAGGACAAGCAAAGGACGTTAAGGCAGACGCTGTTTTTATAGCCATAGGTTATGAACCTTACAACAATATCGCAAAAAAACTCGGCCTTGAGCTTGATGAAGAAGGTTATATAAAAGTTGACGACAAGATGCGGTCGTCTATGTCTCTGGTCTACGCTGCCGGAGACATAACAGGCGGGATCAAACAGATAGTTACCGCAGTCTCACAGGGCGCAGTCGCGGCCCTGACCGCATTCGAAGATATAGCTAATCCGTATTGGAAGAAGGCTGAGGGCGGGTAGAGGGATAGGCCTATCCTGTCATTGCTATTACTTCTTCATAGGTCGTAATTCCCTCGAACATTTTCTTGATCGCGACATGTCTAAGGTTTATCATGCCGTCTTCAGCGGCAATTTCATAGATAGCACTTAATTCGACCTTATCCGAGATTGTAGATTTTATCTTGTCCGTGAAGTCCATGACTTCGAAAATGCCTGCTCTTCCTCTGTAGCCCGTGCCCCTGCACTCGGCGCAGCCCTCGCCATACCAGACCGAGTAGGATTTCTTTTCTATATTCAGATGCTCTATCTCCTCTTTCGTGAGTTTTCTTTCCCGCCTGCAATGCGGGCATATCTTTCTTACAAGTCTCTGAGCAACGACTCCGACCAGTGTTGACGAGAGAAGGAATGAGGGTATTCCTATGTCGATCAGTCTGGTAATCGCCGTAGGCGCGTCATTTGTATGCAACGTGGAGAAGACGAGATGTCCGGTAAGGGCTGCCTGAACAGCGTTGTCTGCAGTCTCCCTGTCCCTTATCTCGCCTACCATGATAATATCCGGATCCTGGCGAAGAATATTCCTTAGAATATTGGCGAACGTAACTCCGAGAGCGGGCTGAACCCCAACCTGATTGAATTCCTCAATTACCATTTCAATAGGGTCTTCGATAGTTACGATATTTACCTCAGGGGAGGACAAGGCCCTCAAGGATGAATAGAGCGTTGTCGTCTTTCCGCTTCCTGTTGGCCCTGTGACGAGTATGATCCCGTTCGGCCTTCTGATGAATGCATTGAATAACTGATATTCCCTTGGATACAAGCCGAGCTCGTCGATATCCTGCATGAGGATGTCGGGATCGAATATCCTTATTACGACCTTCTCTCCAAAGCCGACGGGCAGGGTGGAGACCCTGAGTTCTATTTCCTTGCCTTTAAAATTAGTTTTTATCCTGCCGTCCTGAGGTCTTCTCTTTTCAGCTATATCCATCCTTGAAAGCATTTTTATCCTCGATACAATGGGAGGATGCAATGATTTCGGGATCGTGTGTATGTAATGCAGGACTCCGTCCACCCTTAATCTGATATACGATTTTTCCCTCTTTGGTTCTATATGTATATCGCTGGCCCTCTGATCGAAGGCATACTGCATAAGATATTCAACTGCGTTAATTATGTGCTGGTCTGTCGCCTCTAAATCATGGGGGCCTCTGAGTTTGAAATACTGTTCGAGGTTCCCGAGATCGGACGCAGGCGCAATTTCTGTCTCGGCGGCAATGACAGACGCGCGGAACCCATAAAATTCTCTTATAATTTTCATGATGTCACTTTTTGAACTCAGGACGCGCTTGATCTTTATCCGCTTTGTATCCTGAAGGTTATCTATCGCTTCAACATTGAAAGGATCAGCCACAGCCATCGTGATTGTTCCGTCTGTCTCGGCTATTGGGACGAGCATATGCCTGAGCGCAAAAGGACGGGGTACATGTTTTGTAACAGTATCAAGGTCTAGTTTCATAGGGTCGATCTTCCTATACTCCATTCCCACAGAGGACGCGATTGCCTCTGTTATCGCATCTTCGGTAAGTATCTTGCCGTTCTTTCCCGGGACCTCGATATTAAATGAAGATATGACTTCTGCCGGTGAGACGAGGACAGGGACCTGATGGAACCTTCTCGAAAAGCCGGCCTCCTGATATTTCTGAAGCCTTGCCGTCTGTGTATCGCCCTTGACAAGGATATCCTTGTATTGCTCTTTCGATATAAGTCCTTTTTTCAAGAGCGCCTGCGATACAAATTCTATATTGAGAGAGGTTTTCTGTGGCATGATAACCTTAATCCCCCATAGCCTTAAGCACCCTGTCTTTTGCAATCTCCTCTGCCACCTGCCGGGGAAGGAGGGTTTCTCTTGAAGACCTTTCGAGGATTATTCTTGTGTTTGTCTTTATCTTTTCAGAGATAGCATTAAATGCCTCTTTTTCAGTTTTCTTTGCATATTCCATTGCAGCCATTAT
>SCSY01000127.1 GCA_004298625.1 Nitrospirota bacterium
GATCTGAGCAGTCCGGATTTATAGTTATCTCGCCTCTTTCGTTCACTTTAACAAGGTGGAAGACTAAAAAAGAATTCGCCTGCAAACCTATTGCGATAAACACGCCCTTTACCGGAATATCAAATATCTCATCAGCTGCCATCTTCCTGACAACAATACTTGAAAGGGTCTTTTCGCCTTTAAATTCTAAGACCTTATAGTCTTCATATTTCTTCAGGTTTTTGAACATGTTAATCCTTTCAATTATTACAGGGTCTGCAGTAAGTTCAGTATCGGAAACAATGTTTATATTTTTGGCAATGCCATGCAGGCTTTCAACTATCTGTAGCGCAGAATTCCCACCTCCGATTACCGCCACATCTTCAGCATGCACAAAGGAAAAGTCTTGAATGTTTCCATAAAATATACCCTTCCTCTGGAATTCTTCCTCGCCAGGCACCCGCAGCTTTCGCCTTGTCATGCCTGTAGCTATAATTAAAGTCTTCGCAGAATATGTCTTCAGTTCCGATGTGGTTATATTAAACCCTGTCTCGGCAGCTTCGATCTTTTCAACATCGCTCAGAAGGTGATCAATATAATGGGAATGGATGAGCTGATATTGAAATTTTTCCGTAAGCTCAGGTCCTGTGATGAAATCGAATCCCATATAGTTTTCTATTTTTGTGCTGTCAATCGCCTGTCCGCCGAGGTCCTTGGTTATAATGAAGGCATTCATCTTGAGGGTTGCCGCATAAACTGCGGCAGTAAGTCCCGCAGGTCCGCCGCCGATTATTATTAGGTCGTATGATGTGCGGAAAAGCTTGCACTCCCTCTGTTCGAGAAACTTTTTCTTACACCCCTCAGAGCAGAAATAATAAACTAATCCATCACATTCCACTTTGACGGCAGCGTCTTCATTTACGTCCATATTGCAGACAGGATCTTTTTTCACACCTTCACCTCAGACTTCTTGAAGCCTATAAATCAAATTCTCTCACTTTTTTCGCGGGTTGGCAACAGGGAGGGTGCAGGCTTTTGCCCCTCCCTTGCCTTCAGCCGTTTTCCTATAGTTCCCTGAAGCTTATCTTGTAGCCGAGGTTGAACCCAAAGAGGTCTTCGTTCAGAGGCTTTCCTTCGACTTCTGCATAGGGATACATGAAATAGTTAAGCTTCCCGCCGCTCTGCGGAGGGTTAAGCACGATGTCTCTTCCGGTCTGATACGCTACCCTGCTTTCATCTACCGCGCCGAAGAAATACTCGACAATATTGTTCACATCCTTTAAATCAGTGGTCTTCTTTTCGAGCATGGCCTTTCTTACATCGGAGGGGTCAACCGGAACCCATCCGTACCCCTGCAAGTAGAATTCCGCCCAGCAGTGCTGGGATTTGGTCATGTCGCCCTCTTTCCCTTTAGGCAGTCGGATGCCGAAGATCTCTCTCGCGGGCACTCCTGCTGACCTTGCAAGCGCCACAAACACCGAGTGAATGTCGCCGCACTTGCCGCCGAGAGAAACAATCAGCTTTTCCACATCTCCAAATCCGCAGCCCTTTACAGCGGGGTCCCGATACATATTGATAACAATCCAGTCATAGATAGCCCTCGCTTTTGCGAGGTTCGTTTCTTTGCCCTCGGTTATACTCAGCGCAAGCTTCTCGATCTTGCCGCTTATTGGACCGAGACTTGTCGGCTTAAGGTCTTTCCCTAACTCTTCTTTGGAAAACTGAAGCTCAGTCGCAGGGAAGTCTTTCTTTACGCTTTCTCTGCGCTTGGCTTTGAAAGTATATGTGAGAATCCTTTCCTTTAAAGGTCCTC
>SCSY01000128.1 GCA_004298625.1 Nitrospirota bacterium
TATTAGCCAAATCGGTTTTTGTAGCAAGTATATCGTGTTTCTCTTCAAACTTTTTCTCAACCTTGGCCTCTATATACTCGACAAGGGTTTTGGCTTCTTTCTCGCCAACTTTTTCTTTTAAAATCTCATAAAGCTCTATCTCAGCCACATGCATTGAAAACTCCTTAATAGTAAAGATACCAAAAATCTGTTAAAAACTCAACAAAAAAAAGGAGGGGAAAAATCCCCTCCTTTTTAAGCTCATCAAGCAGCCTTTACTTCAAGTGACATGTTGTGCAGATCTGGCTGTTTGAGTTTGATGTTCTTAAGAACGGTACGGCTGTGTTGTTATGAACGTTGTGACAGCTTGCGCACTCAACTTTATAGGTAGGTCCTGCGCCATAAAGCTGAAGTGTTACAAGGCCGTTTACAACTGTATCGCCTGTGGGAGCTCTGAGCCCTGTGTCAGCGACTGCGCTGTACTCAATGCTTACAGGATGGTCATCCCTCAGGTCTGTGCCGATATAGGCAGCATTAGTGTTGAGAATAGCACCGCCTGAAGCATAGGATGCCGCGCCGTCATGCCCTGTTGTAGCAAACCAGCCCTTGGTCCTGCCGTTTGAAATAACGCCTACGCCCACTGTTCCGTCATGGCAACCCATACATGCCTTTGACATGCCTGAAGGCTGGCCTATAGCGTTATCCAATGTCGCGCTTGTGTAAAGCGTGAAGGTAGCAATCGAGGTTGAATGGCTCCAGAGAGGTCCTGCCGAGGTATTGGCATTGTGAGGCGTATGACAGAATACACAAACCTGTCCACCTACGTTGGCGCTGCTGAGGTCATGTCTTGAACCTACAACTGTCCACGCAAATGCGGTGCTTGCCACTAAAACCATAGCTACTATTAATAATAGTATCTTTTTCATTCATTTTCACCCCCTTTCATTTTGGAATAAGCTTTAAAACTGTATATTAAGCTTGCAATCTATATGCCAGGAAGAAGCGTGTAGTGTGCGGCGTATAGAGTATAGGAAATAGCGTGCAGTAAATTAACACTTTTTTTATAATTTTTCAATGAAAATATTTCTCCCTGCCTCCACGCTGTCATTCTTTTCATCGTTCTACACGCTATACGCTACATGCTGCACGCTGACCTTATTGCGTGATAATACCACAAACTGTGTAAAAACACACAGGCTATGGAAGGTTTATTATTGCTTCCCTGAGATCGCCTCGATATCTTCCCTGGCCTTTTGGGCATACGGACCAGCCGGCTCAAGCCTGAGATATTCCTCCCACTCTCTCTTTGCCAGCTCGAGGTCCCCCCATTTTTTATATATAAGGGCCAGGCCGTAGCGGCTGTTTGAAAAATTCCGGTCTATGGCAAGCGCCTTTTTGTGGTATTCATAAGCCGGCTCTAATTTCTCTGTTTCATAATATATATATCCGAGATTGCTGTAGGGCGCAGGATTAAACGGGTCTGCCTCTATGGATTTTTTGAACTCCTCCTCGGCAAGAGCAAAATTCTTTTCCATATAGGCATTGACGCCCTTCCTGAAATATTCCTCTCCCCCGCTTGCGGTCTCTGCCTTTTTATATGCCGCTGCTGTTTTTGCGGCCTCATCCTTCATGTCAAGCTCCCGGTATAAACCTATAAGCAATGGATATATAGAAGTGAAATCTTTGTTCAGGGTCAGGGCCTTTTTGAAATACTTTATTGCCGCCTTCCTGTCTCCCTTTTGGATATACTCCATGCCTGTGTAATAAAACAGGGTTGCGTCTTCCTCTATGGCAAGCGCCTTTTTAAGATATCCTATGGCTCCGTCGGGATTGCCGAGTTTGTCATGCGCATACGCAATGCCGATATATGCCTGGCGCAGATGGCTTGCCGGCTGAAAATCCCTGACCCGCGAGAAGGCGTCTATCGCCTCTTTGTAAAAGCCTGTTTCGTTATATATAAGCCCGAGAAAGGCATATCCCTTTGACGAGCCTGTTTCTGCTGCATTTCTTTTTAGCTCTCTTATTATGCCGGAGCTGTAATCTTCGTCATGCAACCTTGCGACAATGCCGTCATAAGTGTCATCGGCAGGTTTTATCAATTTGTATTCATCCTCGTTTATTACCGGATCGTATCTCCCTCCCCTTTTCAGGTAAAGCAGAGACTGGTCATCCCAGTAAACCAACGCCCATTGGAACCCTGATAGAAAGGAGCCTGCCTGAGTCCCGCCGCCGGCCTCGTAGGGATTAAACAACGGGTATTCGATGAGAACAGACTCGAAACCGTATATTTTTTCAAGCTCATCCCTCGCAGATGGGTCGAATTGGGCTATGCTCACCTTTTCCAATAAATCATTTGCCAGAGAAAATCTGCCGTCGGCAATAGCCGACCTTTTGGGGAAATCCCTCCACGTTATATATTGCCCCCAGTGAAACGTGTTGAACATCCTGCCTGTTATATTTCTCTTATCCATATACCGGAGCGCGCCTTCCGGGACAGAATCGTAGTTTATCCCAAAGCCAAATTGTTTCCGGCTGTCGCCGAACGGAGCTACCCCGGACAATGCCAGTGTGGAATATAGAACCACCCAGACAGCTATAATGCCTGCTGCAGCTCTTGAGCGTAAAATCCTGCTGGGATCCAGGTTGCGACCCTCTGTATTTTTAAGAATTCCCGACAGATTTCTCGCCATAACAGGCCCTGCTATTATGCCGAGCAG
Organism: Nitrospirota bacterium; assembly: GCA_004298625.1. Lineage (GTDB taxonomy): Bacteria > Nitrospirota > Thermodesulfovibrionia > Thermodesulfovibrionales > UBA1546 > SCSY01. Next base: position 2,697 of record SCSY01000128.1, read on the forward strand.
CGGCACAAACCTCATTGCAGTGAATGAAAGAGCAATAAAAGGCACTACAAGAAAAAAGTGGATAGGGGATGGATATTCTTTGTTTCTTCCGGCTGAACGTGAATAATAAACTGCAATCCAATTTAGAACAAATGCTACGGCGGCAGCCAGAGATATAAGGTAGGGCCATTTGATAAACCCCCACCTCGGACGCTGAAGCTCGATAATATTTATTTGCTGTCCAACCCCGGCTGCCGACATGGTGTCGAGCGCATCTTTTGCTTGTTTCTTCGCAAACACAGCGCCGGCAGTATACTGACCCAGAGAATATGGACTTGCCAAAGATAAGGCAAGGGACGCCAGAAATACAAACGCCATAATTATTATCTTTGTCCCTTGCTCTCTGCTCTCCGCGCTTTCCGGGATGCCCTGAAATCTTAAGCCCCTCTTATTCAGAAATATTTGCAGCATCCCTCCTGCAATAAAGGATATGAACGGTATAAACATCAGGGTTATGCTTGGATGCATATTAGCCCAGACCAGGTGGACTAACGGCAGAAGATAAATATATTTTTTGTTCTCGTATAAAAATGCATTAAGCGAATAAACACTGAAGGATAAAAAGACCATAAGAAATATATCGGGTCTTTCCGCAAAGCGGGGACGGACCATGATAACAATCACGGTCATCACGCATATTGCAATGATATAATTTTTATAAGGCTGCAGAGAGTCCCTGGTGAGGATATAGAACAGAGCGGTTATAACAGCGGCTTTAAGGATTATAACACCGTAAATATTCAGGAAATAATAAGAGACATAAAGGAGCAGGCTGAAAAGCCAGGAAGAATGGGCAAACGGCTTCCCGGACATAGGGTATGTGAAAAGCTCCGTTTGGGGCAGCCCTTTTAACCTGAAAATCTCCCTGCCGATGCTCAGATGCGTCCAGGCGTCTGAATTCTCGATTTTTATGACAGCCAGGAGAAAAACAGAGAACAGAAAAAGTATAAAAAGAATCTTGTCCTTATAGTTCATAGTTCATAGTTCATGGCGCGGCAGCTTCGACTTATTCTATCAGCCTGAAGTGTTTCCTGTCTGTATCAAGACTCTCAAGAGTATTAATAACAATGTCTGCAAACTCTATCGCCCTTTGCCAAACTTCCAACTCCTCAAATCCAAATTTAATATCCTCTTCCATTCTATATACTACGAGCTATGAGCCACGAGCTATTTAGCGGGCTGCGCTGCCTGTTTCTTCTTCCACTTCTCGCTCAAGTACTGAAAAACCTGGACTCTTGCATTAAGCTGGTCCACAACATAAATCTTGTCGTCGCTGTCAATTGTCATGCCTGAAGGGACCGAGAACTGGGCCAGTCCCCCGCCTCCTTCTCCGACAACCAGAAGCAGTTGCCCTTCTGTATTAAATATCTGTATATTCTGGAACGCAGCGTCAATTACGTATATATGGTCCTCTGAATCTACTGCTATGCCCTTGGGTCTTGTAAAATCGCCGGGCTTATCTCCAACCTGCCCTATAGCCCTGATAAACTTTCCCTCGGGATCAAAGACCTGAACCCTGAAATTGCCGGTATCAACAACATAAAGGTTCCCTTTGCCGTCAAGAGCAATGTTCGTAGGAAAATTTAATTTCCCTGCATCGCTTCCCCTGGCGCCTATTGTAAAGAGAAGCTTTCCATCAAGGCTGTATACCCTTACATTATGTTTCTTTGTATCAGCGACGTATAATCTCTCTTTTTTCTCATTAACCGCAATGCCGCTTGGGCCTTCCAATTCCGCTTTAGCGCCGATAGCGGTAATAAACTTTCCCCCTGTGTTATACACAAATACCCTGTCAGCCGCAACGTCTGTAACATAGACCTTATCTGCTGCAATAGCAATGCCGACAGGCACCCTGAGCTTGCCCGAACCAAATTCATCGCCGATAAACTCAAGCCGATGGTTCTTTTTATCAAAGATAAAGACCCTTCCCAAATCAGTCACGTAAAGCCTGCCTTCTTTGTCAACAGCAGCGCCATAAGGTTTTATAAGGGCGCTGCCGACTTCTTCTCCAAACAGGACCGACAGAAAACTCGGCTCTTTTACATCAACGTCAGCCGCCAAAATGTCAACAAATTTTACTTTCGGCTCTTCAGGCGGCAGCGGCCAGACC
>SCSY01000129.1 GCA_004298625.1 Nitrospirota bacterium
TGACCCCGCCTGTTGTCTCGATTGTCGCGCCCATACAGGATATCACCTACAATTCGACTATAGCTATATCCGCTTTTGCTTCAGATGACGTATCGGGGGTAGAGAAAGTCGAATATCAGTTAGATGGAGGCCAGTGGCAGCAGCTTCCATCTGCCGATTCTTCACAAGGAAGGTACTTGAAAACATGGGAGCCTACGATTGCAGATAACGGGAAACATACTATTGTTTTCCGGGCAACCGACAGGGCAGGGAACTCAAGCATTTCTATTTCCGTCAGCTTTATTATCCAGATGGATAGCATCCCTCCTGTAACCACAATAACAGTAGGAGAGCCTCGTTACGAAACAGATGGAAATATCTTTGTGAGCGGAAATACGGTATTTACCCTTAGCGCAACAGATAATTTCTCCGGAGTTGCAAAAACGGAATATAGGATAAACAAGGGGATATGGACAGTCTATGCTCCGTTCAGCATTACAGAGGAAGGGTTAAATACGATTGAATACAGGAGCACTGATAATGCAGACAATCTTGAGGAATCGAAGTCATTGACGGTCATATTCGATAAGACGTCTCCTCAGACAACGATCACTGCCTCTGATCCACTGGTAGAAGGCGTAACAAACATTGTTTCTCCAAAGACAAGATTTACCTTAAGCGCAACAGACAGCCTCTCGGGAGTTAAGGAGATAGACTATAAGATAGATGGTGGTTCATGGCAGACATACATGGCAAACTTCAGCCTCTCGGGGATGGAAGCAGGTTTGCATACTATAGCATTTAAAGCTGTTGACAATGTTCTCAACAAAGAGACGGAAAAATCAATAGCCGTAAAATTTATTGTCATAGATGTTCAAAAGGCTGTTTCTTCGGATATTGCAGTTCTTGCAGGTGTCTGGACGAATGAGAACGGTTCTGATAATGCTCAAGCTGATCTAAGCAACCTCAACTCGGTTCTCTCGTCTCTCGGCCTGGATTACCATATAGCGGCCAGCAATCAGGAATTTGTCGAAGCTGTGCGTTCAGGCAGATACAATACATATCTGCTCGTTGACTATAAAGAAGAACTCGTCGGCGAAGAGATAAGGGAAGCGGTTTATTACGGAGACGGACTGATCTTCATAAAGACAAGTCCCCAGGCAGATCCGTTCATGGACGACTTGTTCGGAGTAAAGTTCACAGGCAAGACAACGAGCAGCGATCTCGAGGTGAACCTTGCCGAAAGTCCGATAAGCTCTGGGAGCGTGATCCAGAGCAGGGGCAAAGGAATTGTCTCTACGATTACTTCAGAATCAGCGCAGAGTTTTGGATACGTTGTAGACAAACAGGACACCTTCAATTCGATAATTGCCAATCAATATGGAAGAGGGAAGACAATACTTTACAACTTTGATCTGCTTTATATCGAGGACCAGAGCCGGCTTACAGATTTAATTTCGAATAGCCTGAGCTATGTAAAACCCACAGAGCATTACCCATCAGCTCTTGACAGCGTTCCCGTAAAAATAAATGTTAACAATTCCACGGAACCAGCAGATATTAAAGTTATAGAGACCTTGCATAGTGGAACAAGCTCGGACAGCATATCGCCGGACGCTTCTGTCAACGGAAACACTATAACATGGCAGAAATCCCTCAGCTTCAATGAGAAAGCGACATTTGAATATCATCTCAATATCCCGGATGTAGCAGGGGATTACACCATGGATACCGAGTTGAGATACAGCACTAATGGGGAATACAGGCTATATGGGAATTACTCCTTAACGGTTAATATTTCAAATAGCTCATGGGAACTGCATCAGCTGATTATGTCGGAGTTAAAAGCGCTGTATGCGAGCGACACTGCGGATGCGCATAGGATAACGAAGGCGACGGAAGATATATCGTCGGTGAATATCAATGCCTCAAATAGAAAAGATGCAGAGCAGAATCTTAGGCTGATAACTAATGCGATAGATGAGATAAGAAAACTGACACTTGATACATCGGGAATAAGACTGAAGCTCGATGAGCTTTTAAAGATATGGGAGAAGAAATGGCGCCTGCTGCCGGGGACGGATTAACTAACTCAATTCCCCGATAGGGTTACTTCTCAAACAACCCGCTCAGGACATCGGCACTTTCTTCTATATGCCCGAGATGTTTTACAATGTCCTCCTGGACTTTCCGGTCTGTTTTTAGCCTGTGGAGTTCGTCTGCTATATTAAGGGACGCAAGGATGGATGCCTTCAAGGGCGTAATATTCGGGGCATTGTTATAAACCTCTTTTATCTTCGCATCAACAAAGGCGGCAACTTTTTTTATATATTCCTCGGAACCCTCGCCCTTTATGGTATATTTCTGGCCGAGAATATAGACATCCATGCTCACCATATTACACAACCTCTAAGGCGTCAACTTCATTAAGCAGGCGTTCCACCTGACTCTTTATTGATGTTTTTTCTGTTTGCAGTTTTTCTATCTCCTGGTCTTTGGCGTCAAGCCTTGCCTCGAGCTGCCTTATGGTTTTTTCAAGGGCCGTCTTTTCTTCTTTTAATGTTTTTACCTTCTCTATCGCGTCTGCTATTTTATCTTCGAGATTTTTGAGCCTTTCCAACGGTGTAACCTCCTTTTTGCCGATAATTTCTCTGCGTGCTTCCCTGGTTGCCGCCAGCGAAGACGGACCGTCATCATCAAACAAACTTTTATTTTTGCCCATGATGTTTAAGATAACAAATGTGATAGGGTATTTCAAGGGGAGGTATTCGCTTAAAGACAGGAAATGTGAAAGGTAAAAAATGACAGAATCAGTCTTTCGCTCATTCTCGGGCTATCGCCCTCCGAGGATTTTGCCTCTTTATTCTCCTAAAATTCCCCCTTAACAAAGGAGGAATAAGGGGGTTGTTGACTATCGGCAAAATAAACCGCTCAAAACTAATCCTGCCATTTTAAAAATCCCGTCCTGTACCATTAAAGTATTTTTGGCATCTCTTTTCTGTCTGAATGCCTGAGATATTCAAAATAAGTCGTTAAGACACGCTTAACATAATTTTTAGTCTCGTCATAAGGTATATCTTCAATGAATTCATCAACAGACTTATAACTGCCTGCTTTCTGCCACTTTTTCACGGTATCTTCTCCTGCGTTATATGCTGCAAGCGCAAGGGGCAATGAATTGAATTCCTTCATGAGAGAGCCTATATATCTTGCGCCGAGGGATATGTTTGTTTTTATATCGCAAAGCTGTTCTCTGGATTTTATGTCCCTGTTCATCACGCCCGCTGTCTGCGGCATAAGCTGCATTAATCCGAGCGCTCCTGCCTGAGAGCGCGCTTCAGGATCAAAGCGGCTTTCTTCCCTCATGATGGAAAGAACAATAAAAGGGTCAACTCCACAGTCGGCAGACAGCTCAGTAACAGCAGCCCAATGTGCCGGAGGATACAGGATATTATGCGCTGCTTCTTTATATGGGAGCTTTGACGCCAGGAGTATCGCCATCCTGTATTCGCCTGCATCCTGAAGTCTTACGGCAATAGATAAGAGCTCCCCGGTGTTGACTGTTTTCCTGGCTATGGCTGTCAGTTCTGAAACAGCCTCTTTTTTCATGCCGAGTTCTAAAAGGATATCTATTCTTTCAGAAGAATAGGGTTTAGGGATTGGGGTTTGGGGGTTGGCACTGACCTCTAATCCCTGAAACCCGAAACCCGGAACCTGATTATTTTTTATACGTGCAAGCACGCTGTAGAAATCCCGCTCTTTTTCTGCAAGTTGTTTGTAGATAGGGGCTGCGTCTCGTTGCGAGTCGCTTCCGACCCTGCCCGATTTTTCCATTGTCTGCGTCTTCCAGTAGAGATATTTGGAACTGCCATAGACCTTGCAGAGTTCCGTGAAGGCATCAAGGGCTTTTGGGTAGTCGCCGCTGCGATAATAAGTCCAGCCTGCGCCCCATAAAGAATCCTCGGCCTCCGAGGGATAATTTGCTTTTATGGTTTTATATATACTCAATGCCTCGTCAATCTCATTGTTCCTTCTCTTGTCGGATGCGGCGAGGAGCAGAAGCAAGCCTGTTTTTTTGTCTCCTGCCGAGGCTGTTTTTTTTAGAGCTTGCGCAAATGCAGTCTTCTCTCCTGCCCTGTAAAGCGCCAAGGCCCCCCAGTAGTTATCCCCTGCTTTTTCATATATGTCTGCTGATTCTTTATATTTTTTTTGTTTAAACAGGGCGTGTCCCAATTTTTTAAGTATCTCTGTCTTGCGCCGGTCGTCGTCTCGCTGCGAGTCGCTTCCGAGTTTCAGGAGGGCTGCCCTGAGTATAGATTCGGCTTCTTTGAATTCCATTATATTTATCAGATTTGACGCCTTTTCAATAAGGTCGCTCACGGTAATATCAGAGGGCGTCAATTCATTATATGCTGTTTTTGAAACAGTCCCCTGGCTATTGACATATATATCCTTGAAGATTGTTTTTGCCTTGTCTTTTTTCTCCTTGCTCTTGAGAACCTGGCCGAATAAAAACTTTGTTTCATAGTCTTCGGGATAGTCTTTTATATATGCTTCAAAAAGCTTTAAGTCAGGTCGTTGCGACTCGAAACCGAGCGGAATTTCATTTGAGGCGATGATGTTTTTGATTTCCTTTGAGCGGGCCTTTTTCCTTAGAGGCGAATCAGGATAACCTTTGAGCAGTTCCTTTATTTTATAATTCGCTTCATCGCTGTTGCCCAGTTCCTGATAAGCCTTTGAAAGCCAGAAAAGGATGTAGTCC
>SCSY01000348.1 GCA_004298625.1 Nitrospirota bacterium
GCCCCATCTTGCCGATGCACACCAAGTCCACTTCATGGGCTGCCGCCAGCACTTCTTCCGCAACGTTCGCGCCTCGCGCTGGCGGCTATCGCCGAATCGTCGCGGCTGCGCTGGACGTTTCGCGTGGTGCGCGGCAACGTTGCGGAAGAAGTGCTGGCGGCAGCCCATGAAGTGGACTTGGTGTGCATCGGCAAGATGGGGCGCCAACCCTCCATCGGCAGCCGCTTGGGCCCGGTTGCGCGTTCCGTCGTCGCAGGCGCGCCGCGTTCGGTGCTGTTGACGAAACACACCATCCAGACGCGGCATGGCGTCGGCGTGCTGTATGAAGGCACGCAAGCGGCGGTCAAGGCATTGTGGGCCGCCGCCAAGCTGGCGCGCGAGGAGGGCGGCCTGACGGTATTGATCCCAGCGGCAAACGGCGCCGCCGCCCAACTCCTGGAAGATGAAGCAGCGCAACTGCTGCGCAGCCGCGGCCTGTCCGCCCGTTACCGCTGGCTCGACAACAGCAGGGCCGACGTGCAACTACAATTTCTCCAGGCAGACCGGGACAGTCTGGTGGTGGCCAGCGCCGACAGCCCGTTGGCGCGGGAGCTGCTGGAGGAGATGGATAGCTCGGTGTTGTTGGTGCGCTGAAGGGTATACCTTGCCTCGCCACAATTTACCGATTTATCCATCGTCTCGCGGGCGCGCTGCTGCGTTGCAAATTGCTTGTGTAGAATAGCTACACGGCGCAATTTGCGCCTTGCATCGCATCCCGCGAGACGCAGCTAAATCGGTAAATTGTGGCGAGGCAAGGTATAGATGCGGCCTGGATATCCATGCCATCTAAATTTCAAGCGGCGATTGTTCGTTTACTTCTTTACCAGCGGGGACATTTCCCGCCGCTCTCATCCTGGCAACGGTACTGGGGCCGAAACCTTCGTTTGCCCGCAGCAGGTTGCAGACACCTAGTACAACGGTTCCCGAGCTTGTCCCGTTCAATTCCTGATCCGCCTTTCGTCTAATAACAGGGTGCCGCGCAAGGTATATGCACATGATTGATACTTATCAGCTTGTTTCGTTTTTTTATGCTATGCAGTCTAACAGGGCGTGGAACGTCAGTACAAACTTTATTCCTTGTTGAGAAATATGCCAACGGGATGTTGTTGTATTTTAATGGGAATATGCTTTGTGGCAGGGGTGTGGAAACCGCAGGGTAGCGGGTATAATTGCGCCCATTCCGCTGTTGCTATGCTCTTGCGATGTTCGTTCGGCAAGCTGTTGCCGGAACTGTGCGTTTTTTCAGGGAAAGTATCAACTCTTGTTTCAATTTTATTTCAATACCTATTGCTTATGACCCGCCAAAAAGATAAC
>SCSY01000013.1 GCA_004298625.1 Nitrospirota bacterium
GGCTTTTTATAATTACAACGCCGATCATGATCTTCGGCGGCAAGGGGTTCTTTGTCGGCGCGTGGCACGCGATTAAAAGCAGGGTCGCCAACATGGATCTTCTTATCGCCCTCGGCACATCTACGGCATATCTATACAGCGCCTTTGTTGTTTTTTTGCCTGGCATATTGCCGGTTGAAGAAAAGAACGTCTATTTCGAGGTCTCTGCCATTATAATAGCATTCGTTCTTCTCGGAAAATACATGGAAGAGATAATCAAGAAACGGAGTTCGGCTGCTATAAGAAAACTTCTTGATCTTAAGCCACAGACAGCGCGTGTTATTAGAGATAATGCAGAAGTGGAGATTCCAGCCGAATCGGTTATGGTGGATGAAATAGTTGTTGTAAGACCCGGAGAAAAAATACCAACTGACGGAATTGTGATCGAAGGGCATTCATCTGTAGATGAAAAGCTGTTAACAGGCGAGAGCGTGCCTGTTGAAAAAAAGACGGGGGATCAGGTAATCGGAGGCACATTGAACAAGGTAGGCTCATTTAAGTTCAGGGCGTCGAGAGTGGGCGCTGATACGACCTTGAGCCAGATAATAAAAATGGTGGAAGAGGCTCAGACATCATCTTCTCAGATACAGAGGCTCGCAGACAGGGTTGCTTCATATTTCGTTCCGGCTGTCATAGGCGTAGCTTTTCTATCAGCAATCGTGTGGATTCTTACAGGGAATTCTACGGCAGCCCTTTTGTCATTTGTCGCAGTTCTCATCATCGCCTGTCCTTGCGCCATCGGGATTGCAACGCCTGCTGCGCTGATGGTCGGTGTGGGCAAAGGCGCTGAACTTGGAATACTGATCAGAGGGGCTGAATACCTTGAAAGGGCGGAGAAATTAAAGGCGGTGGTATTCGACAAGACAGGCACGCTTACAAAGGGAGAGCCTGAGGTGACAGAAATAGTGTCAGTGAATAGTGTCAGTGAAAGTGAAATAATTCAGCTTGCTGCAATAGCAGAGAAAGGCTCTGAGCATCCTTTGGCAGAGGCAATCATAAAAAGGGCGCAGATGATGGGACTAAGTATCCCCGATGCCGAGGCATTCGAGGCAGTTCCGGGACATGGCGTTAAAGTGAAAGCGCTTGGCAAAGAAATCATAATCGGCAACAGGAGGCTGATGCAGAATATAGGAATTGATATAAAAGATAAAGAGGCGATGATTTCTGCGCTTGAAGAAAAAGGCAATACGGTCATGATCGTTGCGGCTGAGGGCAAACTCAAGGGGTTTATTGCCGTTGCCGACACAGTGAAGGAAAACGCGGCAGAGGTTATAAAGGGTCTTAAGGATGAAAGAATAGAAGTTGTCATGCTTACCGGTGACAATGAAAGGACTGCAAAGGCTATAGGCGCAAAAGTTGGGATCGAAAGAATAATAGCCAATGTTCTCCCCGGCGATAAGGCAAAGGTGGTTAAAGAGCTTCAGGCAGAGGGTAAAGTAGTTGCGATGGTCGGCGACGGAATAAACGACTCTCCTGCGCTTGCACAGGCTGATATCGGCATAGCAATTGGAAGCGGCTCTGATGTGGCAAAAGAGACCGGAGGCATTATTCTTGTGAGGGACGATTTGAGAGACGTTATAAAGGGAATCAAGCTCAGCAGGGCAACCATGCGCAAGATTAAACAGAATCTTTTCTGGGCGCTTATTTACAACACGGTAGGCATTCCAATAGCGGCCTTCGGGCTTTTGAATCCGATTATTGCCGCTGCTGCAATGGCCCTGAGTTCATTATCTGTCGTGAGCAATTCTGCTCTCTTAAAGACGGTTAAGATATAGCTGCCAGCCATCAGTTTGAAATTCTTGCCCATTTCCGGTTCAGCATGTTAAACTAATATAGTTGCGAAATTACTTGACAATAAGGAATTGCCATGAATGAAGTAAAAACAATTAAAGATGCTGCCAGACGGAAGATAGAAATACCTGTTACCGGAATGTCCTGCGCGGCCTGCTCTGCGAGGGTTCAGGAAAGCCTTTCAGATATGAAAGGCGTTGAAAGCGCATCCGTAAACCTTTCTGCGGAGAGGGCTACTGTGATCTATGACCCTTTCAAGGCAAATGTTGAGGATTTCCTGAGGGCGATAAAAGAATTGGGCTATGGCGCGGTTATCTCAAAACAGACAATCCCGATAAAGGGAATGAGCTGCGCCGCCTGTGTTCAAAGAGTGCAGGATGCCTTAAGCTCTCTCGACGGAGTGATAGAGGCATCGGTTAATTTTGCGACCGAAAAGGCAACTATCGAATATATACCCTCTCAGGTCGGCATCAGGGAATTCAGAGGGATAATAAGGGATGCAGGTTATGACATTGTTTCTGCGGAAAAGGGCGAGGATATAGTTGAAAAAGAAAAACGGGAGAGGGAAGCTCATTACCGCAGACTGAAATCAAAGGTTATCACCGGCGCATTTCTTACTGTCTTGATACTTATACTGATGTACTGGGATGATCTGGGGCTTTCGTCAATTATAGATATTCCTCATTTCACGAATCATCTTTTGCAACTGATTATCGTTACTCCGGTTCAGTTCTGGATCGGTTTACAGTTTTATACAGGCGCAATTGCTGCTGCAAGACACAGGACTACCAATATGAATACGCTTATTGCCGTCGGCACCTCGGCTGCCTTTATCTATAGCGTGATAGCGACATTTTTCCCTTCTATCTTCGAGATAAAGGGCTATACCGCCGGAGTATATTACGATACCTGCGCTGCGATTATAGTCCTGATACTTCTCGGCAGGATGCTCGAGGCGCGTGCAAAGGGACAGACGTCAGAGGCGATAAAGAAACTTATCGGGCTTCAGCCAAAGACGGCGCGGGTGATAAAAAGGGGGTTAGGGGTTGGGGGTCAGGGATTGGAGACTGAGGTTGATATTCCGATAGATGAGGTGGAGATAGGCGATATAATTGTTGTCAGGCCTGGTGAAAAGATACCTGTTGACGGAATAATAAAGGATGGGTATTCATCTGTTGATGAGGCAATGCTCACAGGCGAATCGCTCCCTGTTGAGAAAAAGGCAGGCGATTTTGTTATCGGCGCTACCATAAACAAGACCGGTTCGTTTAAATTCGAGGCAGCGAAGGTCGGAAGAGAAACTATGCTCGCGCAGATTATAAATATGGTTCAGGAGGCTCAGGGTTCTAAGCCTCCTATCGCGAGGATGGCAGACCTTATTGCATCATACTTTGTCCCTTCTGTTATAGGTATTGCGACACTAACGTTCATCGTCTGGTATTTCTTTGGTCCTGCGCCGTCCCTGACATACGCAGTCCTTAATTTTATTGCGGTTCTGATAATCGCCTGCCCGTGCGCGCTCGGGCTTGCGACTCCTACATCAATAATGGTCGGGACAGGAAAGGGAGCTGAAAACGGCATACTGATAAGGGGAGGGGAATCACTGGAGACCGCTCATAAGATAAACGCGATCGTATTCGATAAGACAGGCACTATCACAAAAGGCGAGCCCGAGGTAACGGAAATAGTGTCAGTGAATAGTGTCAGTGAAAGTGAAATACTTCAACTTGCTGCCTCTGCCGAAAAGGGCTCGGAGCATCCCCTGTCTGAGGCGATAATAAATAAGGCGAGGATGATGGATATTCAGATTATGGACGCCGAGAAATTCGAGGCGGTGCCTGGGCATGGGATAAAGGCTGTGGTGGAGGGGAGGAAGATTATTCTTGGAAACTCGGCTATGATGGATCCTGCAAGGATAAAAATAAGCAGTCTCAGGGATAAAGCCGATAGTCTTGCCAATGACGGAAAAACCCCTATGTTTGTTGCTATAGATGATGAGGCGGCAGGAATAATCAGCGTTGCAGACACGATCAAAGACGGCTCTTTAGAAGCTGTAAATGCGCTTCAGAGCCTCGGCATAGAGGTTATAATGCTGACAGGAGACAACAGGAAAACCGGAAAGGCCATGGCAAAAAAGGCCGGCATTAAAAGGGTGCTTGCCGAGGTATTGCCTGAAGATAAGGCAAATGAGGTGAAGAAGCTTCAGGCAGAGGGGCGGATAGTTGCAATGGTCGGCGACGGGATCAACGATGCTCCGGCGCTTGCGCAGGCAGATGTGGGAATCGCCATAGGCACGGGGACCGATGTAGCGATGGAGGCATCCGATATCACTCTGATTAAAGGAGATTTGCGGGGTGTTGTAACTGCAATTGCCCTGTCAAAGGCAACAATCAAGAATATCAAGCAGAATCTTTTCTGGGCCTTCGCATACAATACAATACTCATTCCGGTTGCTGCCGGAGTTTTATTCCCGTTCTTCGGCATTCTGCTCAGTCCGATATTTGCCGCAGGCGCCATGGGGATGTCGTCTGTGACAGTTGTCTCGAATGCGCTTAGATTGAGAAAATTCAGGCTAACTCTTTAGATTTGATTAAAAATATCTGACGGAGAACGATTTAAATTCATCTTTAAACTCTTCCCATTTTACGTCAATGGAACTGACCTGTGAAGCAGGTGGGCCCTTATAACATAAGCTAATCGCTTTTTCGATATCTTCTTTCCGTCCTTCAAAAACTGCCTCGACAGCGCCGTCGCTTCTGTTTTTTACCCATCCTTTCAGTGCGAGCAACTGTGCAACGTCTTCTGTAAATGCCCTGTAAAAAACGCCCTGCACCCTTCCTGAGATTATCAGATGCGCCCTTGCCATCTCCATAAAAATAATTATAGCACAAGGACTATCGGGGAATTTTTTTTATCTTAGAATTTGATATAATTGATTTTAGCCATAATATTTCAGGAGGTGTGATTATGAAATTTGTAAGAATGTTTCCACTTGTTTTGGCGCTGTTATTCTTTGCCGGATGTGTAGTATCTCAGTCCAAATATGACGCAAGTCTTGCCGATGCCGCCAATCTTAAAAAAGATGTTTCCGCCCTTGAAGAAAAACTCAAGGCAGAAGAGGCTGCGAAGATAGCGCTCGAAACAGCGCTTGCAAAACTGAAAAAAGAAAAAGATGAGCTGTCGGATGCGAATGCATCTCTTAAAGCTACTCTTGAGGCAAAGAAGGATGAACTGACAAATGAGCTCGTGAGCGCCAGGGCAAAGCTCTCCGAAAGAGAGCAGAAGATTAAGGAGACGGAAAATGAATTGAAATCTAAAGATATGCATATAGCAGAATTAAAAACGGCGATTGCGGGGCTCTCTCAGGAAAAATCAAAGGCGCTGGAGGAAAAAGAAGCGGCAATCGCAGAGCTTAAAAAGACATACACAAATCTCGTTGATGAGCTTAAGACCGAGATACAAAAAGGCGAGATTGCAGTCACCCAGCTCAGGGACAAACTTTCACTCAGCATGGTTGACAGGATACTTTTTGACTCAGGAAGCGCCGACGTCAAGAAAGAAGGCAAGAAGGTCCTCGACAGGGTTGCGGAGATACTGAAAAAGGTTTCCGACAAACAGATAAGGATTGAAGGGCATACCGATAATGTGCCTATTGGGCATAGGATAGCCAAGAAGTTTGCGACTAACTGGGAACTCTCAAATGCAAGGGCAACCAATGTCGTCAGATACCTGCAGGAGCAAGGGATTGATCCAAAACTCCTGAGTCCGGCCGGGTATGCAGAATACAGGCCTGTTGAATCAAATGATACGGACGAAGGCAAGGCTAAGAACCGGAGGATAGGGATAGTGCTTATTCCCCTTGACAGCGCATTGTAATTCGCACAATTTTGCCGTCCGTTTTTTTCAAGGCGAGAAGATATATAATAAATCGGCTATATCATGATAAGAAATACATTCAGCATATTAAACGGAATCGGCGAGAGGCTTGAGAAGAGGCTCTGGGAAAACGGCATACTGACCTGGAATGATTTCATAAATGCCCCGGATATGAAATGCATAACCAGGAATAAAAAGCCTGCTTTTGACGAACAGCTTTCTTCTGCCGGGCTTGAGCTCGATAATGCCAATGCAGAATATTTTGCCGGCGCGATAAAAAGGAGGGAGCACTGGAGGCTCTTTGACGTGTTTAAGGGCGAGGCGGCCTGCCTGGATATAGAGACCAATGGTCTTATGCCCGACAAAGGCGGGTATGTGACTGCGGTCGGGCTTTACAACGGCTTCGATTACAAATCCTTTGTAAGGGGCAACGGGCTTTCGCCTGAGAATCTTAACAAAGAACTTTCTGCATACAAATATCTCATAACATTCTATGGCGCTGCTTTTGACGTTCCGTTTCTGATGAGGTCAATGCCTGCCATGAAGTTTGATAAGCCTCACTTTGACCTGTGTTTCGGCGCAAGGAAGCTCGGACTTCGGGGCGGGCTTAAGAGGCTCGAGATGGACATTGGAATCGAAAGACCGGAGGCAGTCAAGGGTATGGACGGCTACGATGCCGTAAAGCTCTGGGAACATGCCAGGAATGGAAGCACAGAGGCCCTTGACCTGCTTGTAATGTACAACAGAGAAGACACAGTCAACCTGTTTCATCTGGCTGATTTTATCTATCAAAGGTTGAGAGCGCAAACCGGCATAGATAAATATTTGCAGTGAAAATAAATTAAAGAACTCAATATGAGTTAAATAATGGTTTTATTCTGCCTTTTTAATCTGGCGGTCTTAATTCTTCTCTTTTGCGCCTCACGCTGCTTTCGCCTTGTTTTAACGGAAGGTTTTTCATAGAAAGATCTTTTTTTCAACTCTTTGAGCAGGCCGTCTTTTTGCAGCTCTCTCTTGAGAAGCTTTATAGCTCTTTCAATATCGTTACCGCTTACCTTTATCTCCACCCGCCGGGTTTCCTTCCCCCTCTGTCAAACCCTTTTCTCTCGCCTCTTCCGCCGGCAAAGCTGCCCTTTTCGCGTTGAGGTCTGGCCTCGCTGACAGTGATGGTTCTATCCAGAAGGTTTGTGCCGTTGAGGCTTGAGATTGCCTTGTCGGCATCTTCATCCGAGGTCATCTCCACAAAACCAAACCCCTTTGAACGGCCTGTTGCTGCATCTGTGATAATCTTGGCGGATTGAACCTCTCCTATTTTTGCAAATACATCCTTTAAGTCTTCTTCCGTCATCTTGTACGAAAGGTTTCCAACGTAAATCTTCTTCATTTTTCTCCTCCTTTAGAGAATGTGTGTTGTAATTGGTATTTTTGAAAGAAAAGACGCATGTATCAATACAATAGCGGCTTTTTAGGTTTTAAACCTTAACAACGTTTACAGCCCTTGGACCTTTCGGGCCTTTTTCAATATCAAAGCTGACTGCGTCGCCTTCTGCAAGCGTTTTGAACCCGTCGCCTGAAATTGACGAAAAGTGAACAAAAACATCGCTGCCTTCATCTGTAGTAATAAAACCAAACCCCTTGCTCTCATTAAACCACTTCACTGCACCATTAGACATCTGCTGAATCCTCCTTGAAAAAAATTATTAGTCCGGAAGAAGCCAAATAAAAAAGACCCAAAAACAAAAGTTTTTGCGGCCTTCATCTGACAAAAACTTCCGTAACTAAGTGCTACTTTACACGCAAAAAGAACAAATGTCAACCCTTTTAAGGATATTTTTTAATAGTGATAAAATATAGTCTAAATGGCCTATTGACATATTGATGTGTCAATAGATAAATTCAAGTATATTTTCAGGAAGATTGGACGGTCAAAAGAAAGAAAAATTCAATTATGTCAATGAAAAGAACAATGGAAAACCTTCCATATAAATTTGTCTGCCGGTTTGATATTGCATTTGTCCTGTTCATGGCGCTGTTTCTCAGTTCCTGCGCAGGACAACAGTATTTATCCAAAAAACAAAGTTATGGCGAAGAACTTCTGTCGGAAAAAAAATATGATGATGCGATAGCAGCCCTTAAAGAGGCTGTTAACCTTGCCGTGGCGGAAAAGAATGCCCGCGAGATTGCGCATCTGAAGAGCCTTCTCGGCTGGGCGTATGCGGAGGCCATGAGATTTGACGATGCGGAAAAGGAAACAAAAGAGGCTATTATGATCGCCGAAGCCAACAGCATATATCAGCCAATATATTATGCGAGGCTTGCTGTAATAGATTCGAAATCAGGAAGTTACGAGGAGGGGCTGAGCGCCGCCGAGAAGGCGCTTGCGCTTACTGCCGGGGCATGGCAGCCAAAGGCAGGAACTGAGAACAGGGAACAAATTATAGACTATGCAATAAGGCATTATGGTTTCCCTCCGGATGTCGAGATGCTGAAGACCGTAATTATGTCGGAATCCGCCGCTTCTGTGCTGTATATGGTGAAGGGAGATAATCAGAAATCGGCTGAATGGGGAGAGAAGGCATTAAGGCATTTCAACGACCTTTCTTTTATCATCAAGCTTGCTCCGTCAGAGGAAAAGCTCGAATTCTATAAAGGCATGGCAGTTGCTGCGGCAGCGGCGGGCAGGGCGTATAGGAACATCGGGAACAGTTCTAAGGAACAGGCCTTCATGGAAATAGGAAAAGACGCTTTCAAAAAGATCGGGATAGAAGTAAGCGGCGATGATCTTCTGTCGGCATACGCAGAATCAGGCGGGTATCTTTCGATTGCAAGGTTAACAAAGGGTGATTACAAATCCGACATGCGATATTCCAGGGACTTTAATGAGGCCGAAAGGTTGTATTTTTATGGAGACTATGAAAAGGCAATCTCAACTTATAAAAAGGCAATAGGAAGGGCAAAGGAGCAGGGGAATAATGGCGAGGCGTCAAAGGCGCTTAGCCAGCTCGGATGGCTGATCGCCGAACTCGGAAGGTATCCCGAGGCAATAAGGCTTCTCAAGGAGAGCATATCGATATCGGAGCGCGAGGATTTCTCTGCAGTTACATATTCGAGGCTTTCCGCAATCGAGGCAAGGATCGGGAATTATGAGCAGGGCTTTATCCATGCGGAGAAGAGCCTGAATGCCGTCTATGAGAAGAGGAAAAAGTTTTTTGAAGGGAAAAACAGTGACTCCGTAATAGATTCTGCCGTCAAAGACCCAGGGCTTCCTCCGGACATAGTTTTGATCAAGTCCGTAATATCAGCGGAGAGCGCAAAGGTAACAATTTTTTACCTGAAGGGCGATTACGATTCTGCTATAAAGGAAGGCGAAAGGGCGCTGGGCCATCTTAAGGACCTGACCACTGCTATAACGCTTGCGCCCCGGCGGGAGCAGATAAGTTATTTTGAGGCGTATGGGTTTGTATCTCTCACAACAGGGGATTCCTATTTGAATAAAGGAGATATAAAGAGAGGCAGAAGTCATATCGAGAAGTCGAGAGAATTTTTCAAGAGAGCTGGATTGAATTACGGCGATGTGATTGCAGAGGGGCTTATAGGCTATTCGTTTGTTCTCGAAGGAGATTATATGACAGGCGCCGGGATATTCAGAAAAAATCTTGAGCGGATAGAAAAAGGCGGGCTTGAAGAATTGAAATGGCATATAAGGTCAAAATTCGCAAATATTATTTATGCGGAGGCAAAGCTCCTTGAATCGCGTGTAGAGAAACTATCGTCTTCCTTGGAGGATGCAAAGGGCGGGGAGCTAAAAAAGCAGATGCTTGAGGAGAACAGGAAAAAGACCGAAGTGCTGAGAGCGCTTGTGGATGAAACTTCTGCAGAAAAATTCGCTCAGATAATCGCGCAACTTGAAAAAACGGAAACCAAAGAGGCAATGCTTTCCAATGTCAATTCTCTTATAAGGTTTTTAAAGGAGGAATCATATAAAAACTACCATAGCGCAATAGAAAATATAGAATCGATCAGATCAATGATGGAGACGGACCTGAACAAGAGGCTTTTTCAGGCGAACAAGCAGTCAATATACAGCGGTTTCATAGAGCTTTCATCGGAACTTTACGGAGCTGAAAAGGGGTTTGAGGCTCTTGAAAGGGCGAAGGCAAGGGGGCTTATGGACCTCCTTTCTACCAAAGAGATTGCGCTTAAGAAGGATGTCTCTTATCAGGAGAGGAAGGTTATAGCTGAAAAGATAGCCGATGAACTTGTCAGGCTCAAACAGGCTAAGAGCGAAAATGATTCGGATGGAAAAATAGCTCAATCCCCCTTGTTCGAAAAAGAGACCGAGAGGTACAGGGGGGTGATGATCAGGATCAAAAACGAAGAACCTGAGCTTTCGTCGTTGATCTCTGCTGATTTCCTGAAATATCCCGATCTCAAAAAATCAATTGCCGGTGATGTAACGCTTTTGGAATATTTCTTCACAGCCGAAAAGATATTCATATGGAGTATCGATAAAAACAGGATATCCCTGTTCACAGGCAGGACCAAAAAGGAAGACCTTGAAAAGAAGGTGAGGGGACACAGGGATGCTGTTATTAAAAGAGATAGAGATAACGAAAAAAGGTTTTCAAAGGAATTATACGATGTTCTTATATTGCCGGTCAGGGATAGGATTATGGGGAAAAGACTCGGCATTGTCCCCCATGACATCCTGCATTATCTTCCGTTCAATGCGTTAAATTCAGGTGATAAGTATTTCATAGAGGAATTCCCGCTTTTTTCGTCTCCGAGCGCATCTGTGCTCAAGTATGCGATTGATAAAGAAAGGCCTAAGGGTCAAAAAGTTCTCGGATTCGGAAATCCTGACCTCGGAGATCCTTCGCTCGATCTTCCCTATGCACAGAAAGAGACGGAGATGATTGCCGAACTTTATCCGGGTTCGAAGATCTATCAGGGAAAGGACGCCACCGAAAGGATACTTAAATCCGAGGCCTCCAAGTTTGATATCCTGCATTTTGCAACCCATGCGGAATTCAGCGACAGCGATCCGTTATATTCTGCCATAAGGCTTGCGCAGGATAATTCCGAAGACGGAAGGCTCGAGGCCAGGGAGATTTTTTCTCTCGACATAAAGCCTTATCTTGTTACGCTCAGCGCCTGCGAGACAGGCCTCGGCGTAGTGACGGGAGGGGACGAGATAATAGGCATGAACAGGGCCTTCATCTATGCCGGAGCTCCATCCATTGTTGCGAGCCTCTGGAGCGTTAGTGATATTTCTACGGCGCAGCTTATGGAAAAGTTCTATAAAAATCTTAAGACAATGACAAAGGATGAGGCAATGCAGAAGGCGCAGATGGATTTGATAAGGTCAAAAGACTTCAGCGAACCTTTTTTCTGGGCGCCGTTTTATCTTTCAGGCGCATGGAAGTAGCCGCTGAATTCTTGACTTTGTCTGCATCATTGCTTTAATCTTTTTAAGTCGAATTATTCATTAAGGAGAGGAAATGGCAAAGATAAAAATAGGCATTATCGGCGGTTCGGGAATGGATGATCCGCGCCTGATGAAAAATATCAGGGAGAAAAAAGTTAAGACGCCTTACGGGAAGCCGTCTTCGCCTCTGACAACCGGTAAAATTGGCAGCGTTGATGTGGTTATCCTCGCCCGCCACGGCAAAGACCATTCTATTTATCCCACGGGAGTTAATTTCAGGGCTAACATATATGCCCTCAAGAAAGAGGGCTGCACGCATATCCTTGCAACAACAGCAGTAGGTTCTTTGAGGGAAAAGATAAAACCCGGGGACCTTGTATTTGTTGACCAGTTTATAGACCACACTAAACACAGGGCATTGACATTTCATGATGAAAAAGTAATTCACACTCCGATGGCAGAGCCTTTCTGCAAAGAACTCAGGGCGCTTCTGGTCAAATCCGCAAAAGAGCTTAAACTCAGGCATCATTCAAAAGGAACGGTAATCACAATAGAGGGACCGAGGTTTTCCACAAAGGCAGAGTCGCACATGTTCAGAAGTTGGGGAGCAGATGTCATAAACATGTCGACTGTTCCTGAGGTCATACTTGCGCGCGAATTGGGAATCTGCTATCAGTCAATAGCCATGTCAACGGATTATGACTGCTGGAAAGAGGGCGAGGAGCCTGTTACATGGGAGATGATATTAAATATAATGAAGAAGAATGCGGACAACGTCAGGAAACTGCTTTTGCAGACAATAGGAAAGATTAAATTCGAACATTGCGAAACATGCAGACCATAGGAGGATAGAATGCCGATTAAATCAAAGATAAGGACTGTGCCGGATTACCCAAAGAAAGGAATAATGTTCAGAGACATAACGACCCTGATTAAAGACCCTGTCGGGTTCAGGCTTGTTATTGATAATCTCACTCAGAGGTATATAAAGGATGATATGAACTTCGATATCATCGTGGGTATAGAGTCGAGAGGTTTCATCATCGGCGGCGCGCTCGCATATACCCTCGGAAGGGGTTTTGTGCCTGTCAGAAAAAAAGGCAAGCTTCCCGCAGAGACTATAAAGCATGAATATGAGCTTGAATACGGCACTGACGTAATCGAGATACACAAGGATGCGATAAAGAAAGGCGACCGCATTTTGCTTGTTGACGACCTCCTTGCAACAGGGGGGACCGCATTGGCTGCGGCAACTCTCATAGAAAAACTCGGGGGCATTGTCTCTGAGATGTGTTTCATCGTGGACCTCCCCGATGTCGGCGGGGCCAAGAAATTAAAGGCAAAAGGATATAAGGTCTTTGCCTTGACGGAGTTTGAGGGGGATTAAGGGGTAACCAAATATTCCCTCTCCCCGTGCGGGAGAGGGGTAGGGTGAGGGGGATGAAGCCTTTTACAAAAATTGCGATTGTTGTGTTCTCACTGGTTGCCGTTTTGCATCTCCTGAGGCTCATCTTTGGCTGGGAAGTTATAGTGGTCGGCTTTACTGTTCCGGTATGGTTCAGCGCAATCGGCTTTATCATTGCAGCAGGCCTTGCGTTTCTGCTCTGGCGGGAAAATAGGGGGAAGTGAAATGTGTAAGCATGATAACGAATAATGTTATGGTAAAAAATGAAGAATAAACAAAGCAAAATAGATTCAAAAAAACGCTCTCCCCTGAAGAATAAACCGCTCAGATACGCAGGCAAATCAATTGATGAGCAGATTGATAAACTTATTAATGACAATGCTGTACTATATTTAGTAATCAGTCTCTTAAGCATTGCGATAGCTGGCTTTGAATGGATACGTTTTTATATAAACAACCCTCCTTCTCCCAAAATGATGACTTTCCTTGCTTTCGTAGTAATTTTATTTAGTTATTACAAGATAAAAAAAATATCAAGAGAAGTAAAACGACTCAAACTAGGCAGAGAAGGTGAACGCGTCGTCGGTGAGCATTTGGACATGTTGAGAGAAAAAGGATATAAGATATTTCATGATATTGTCGGAGAAAATTTCAATATTGATCACGTAATAATATCTACCAAAGGCATATTTGTAATAGAAACAAAAACATTCAGCAAGCCAAATGATAAAGATGCACGAATACATTTTAACGGCAGAGAAATAACCGTTGATCGCCAAAAACTCAGCAATAATTATATTGACCAAGCTACAGCCTCATCAAAGTGGTTACGGAACTTATTAAAAGAATCAACGGGGAAAGAATTTCCAATAAAGCCAGGCATAGTTTTTCCAGGGTGGTTTATTGAAACTACCGAAGAAGGCAAGAAAAGTAGTTGCTGGGTATTAAATCCAAGAGCATTGCCTCAATATATTGAAAATGAGAAAACATCAATAACAATGGAGGATGCGTCATTAGCCTCCTATCATTTATCTCGCTATATAAGGGCAATTGAAGAAGAGAAATCAAAAACACCATGACAATAAAATCGTCGAGGCGACAGGGAATAGCCTCTGTAGTTTTTTGCAAAGCTGGTTACCCCTGTGCCTCTTTTCCATCGTCTGTGAATAAATATGAAATATAAACAGCCAAATTCAGAAACGGCAGGCGATTGCTATCTTTCTTTTGATGGGCCTCTTAGTTCTAAGACTCCAAGAGAATTCATACCGCTTATGGAAACAATAAAAAGGAAAAGCGAATGGGAAATATTGGGGTTTAAGCCTAAAGCTGATCGGTTCGGTAATTATAAGCCGGTCAGAAAAAATGGCCTATTCTTCGGCTTCAGCGAAGTTACCCGGCCTGACAATATTAAGGCCGACGCTATTAAAACCGGCAAGAAATACACGAAGAATCCAAAGGATATTTTGGCGTTTATAAACTTCGGCTGCGCTTATTCTGATTTTATTGCAATGTCGGATGATGTTAAGAATTATTGCGAAGCCTTCGGCAAATTCAAAGTAAATCGGTTAAGCACAGCACTTGAAGATATCAACAAGGCATTGGCAGTAAAACCGAAGGAACACGCATACAATGAGCTTTTCTTTGACATTATGTATCATCTTAAGGATATATCAGCAATAAGCGGTGACATTGCTTTCCACATTGAAACATACGGCGGCATTAGCGCAATGGTTCACTGTGGCAACGCTGAGAGATGGCTCAAGCTGCTTCTTGCCCTTGGTGAACAGCAGCGAACAGATGATTTTGTTAATGTCATCAATCACCACCTTGATAGCGAAATTGCAAAGAAAAGTATTTATAACCCGCCACAAGGCATTAAATATATCGTCAATGGCAGCGAGGCGGCTGGCGAACAGCTTGCCATGACAGTTTCAAACAATGAGCTTGCATTTGTAAAATCCTGCAAAGATAAATTTAACAGCCGAGTTTCTAAACTTAGGAAAAGATGATTATGTCTCAGCTTAAGTAACACTCAAAGGAGATCTTATGTCTCAGCGTAACATGAAGCTTGCATATGAATATTTTGAAAGAGTCATGGGTAAATCTCTAAATCAGATTTCACCCATCCCCGTTTCGGGGCGGGAAGTAGTTGAAATTGTATGGCCTCTGAACGACATTTTTCGGCCTTTTCTCTCTCGTATTCGCACAATAAAATACGACCAACGATTTGAGAAGGCAGCCGATGACGCTATTGAACAATATGTGATAAAACAAGCACCTGAAACCTGGGTTAAATTGGCGGGCGAGACATGGCGGGTTCTCCTTGAAAGACATCAGCAGCTTATTGTCCTTGCACTGGCAAATGAAATGCAGAAAAATAAAGTCACACTTCTTCCTCAAGGTCTCCCGGAAAATGCTCGGTTAGGCGGCATAATGTTCCTTTTGCTTCATTCCATGACGCTTCCTTGGCCGCCAGAAGACCGCTCTCATTTTGATCTTCCCGAAGGAGGCACCCCTTCATCGTTGACTGTGCATTAAAGACACTTGACAGCCAAAATGCGAAAGAATTGGAGGGATAAAATGATTGAATTGAAATATTCATTGATAATTGAGGCCACAGGCGAACCGGATTATTTCGGCTTTTATTCTCAAGATCTGGAAGGTTTTACCGGGATAGGCCACTCGATAGAAGACTGTCTTTATAAAGCAAAGTGGGGCATGATAGAACATATCAATTTACTGAAAGAAAAAGGATTCCCAGTCCCTCAGCCAAATCCAAACCCAAAGATTATTATTCAAAACGAGCAGGAATTAGCGGCTGTTTGAATACCACTCTCCTACAATAAATGTCCAATTTAATTTGTTACTGTTTTGAATACACTGAATCCGACATCAGGAAAGATGTTTATGAGAATAAAGGTCAATCTCTGATATTGGAAAGAATTGCTCTTGAAAAGAAAAAAGGGACATGCCGGTGTTCGGTTAAAAATCCATCGGGGAAGTGATGTCTGGCAGATGTCCGCCGTGTGGCGGACGAGGCAAAAGAGCAAATGAACAAGAAGTTAAAATAAAGTTTTATATCTCAATCCGCATGTCATCAATCGCAGCAGATGTGTTGCCGAATATCTTTTTTGCAGCTTCCTCTGCCTGTTTTCTTTCCTCTAAAGATTGATAGATACTTGCATCAAAGTGGACCAGCGCGAGCCTTTTCGCATCAGCCTCTTTTGCGATCCTCGCGGCAGTTTCCGGATTCAGGTGCGGCCAGTCCTCAGAACTCTGGCCTGGTTTAAAGGCGCATTCGGTGATCAGCAGATCTGCATTTTTTGCCAACTTCACCGCATTCTCGCAGTAACCCGTATCAGGACAGTATGCGATTACTTTATCTTCCAGCTCAAATCTGTAACCGAGCGTTAATGAGGAATGAAGGAGCGGCAGGAATTCCATACGGAAAGGTATTTCCTGTTTTTTCTCGGGAAGGTCATAAATCTCTATTTTGTATCCGAGCCTCTCGATCGGCATAGAGAACGGCAGGTTAATGATTTTATTCAGAATCTCTTTTGTCCCTGCCTGACCGCAGATATAAAGGCCCTGACTTAAATTAAATTTGCCGAGGATATGCAATCCGATGATATGGTCAAGGTGAAAATGGCTCAGGAATAGATAAGCAGGTTTTTTATTGGAGATATATCTGTCTGCCTTATAGAGTCCATTTCCTGCATCAAGGATTATGTCATATTTGTCCGTTTCTACAAGGATGCAGATGGTGTTTCCGGTGGATGTATCATACCAGCCGTTTGTGCCGAGGAATGTAATTTTCATTTAATAAATATCTCTAAAGATCGTATATGCATAGTGAAACGCAAGAATTGAAAACAGCGCGCAGAGGAGACTCAGAAATATATAAAGGATGCTCTTGCCCGTATTTTTCATCTTCAGATGAGCAATGGCCTTTGGAAATATTGTTGCCGTGCCGAAAAACAGCATTAATCCAAGCAATATCTGCGTAATCATTCTTATCATAATCCGACCTCAAAAATAGACTGAAAAATTTTGTATCACAGAAGCGATAAATATAATAAAGCATCCGGTCTTTAAAGGCAACTTACAGCTTTATATCGGGTATAATATAGTGAAAGATGAGAAGGGATCAGATAAAAATAACCTCAGACGCCCGTGACGAATTAAGCACATCAATTGTCTTTGGGGACGAGAAATATCTTGTGCAGACAGAACGGGAAAGGGCCGGAAACCTATATGCTACCACATATATTTATGTAAACGGCAAGATCATTTCAAAGACAACCGCAAATCATGCTGATATAACCGACAAAAAAGATTTTGACGAGATAATGCGCAAACAGCACCGGTCTGTAATAGAGATGCTGAAGTTCCAGAAAACAGGGGATGAAAAGAAAGAAATATCAGGCGCTGTTCCGGTTCAGGAAGTTATGTCCCCATCAGATTATCTTAAGGCTGTGAAGACGCTTCTTATGAGAAAAAATCAAAGGAGTGCGCTTGAAGCGCTGAAGGAAGGGTTGGAGCAATATCCCGAGAATCCATTTATCCTTTCTTATTACGGCTGCCTTGAGGCTATTGTGAATAAAAAATACAGATTCGGCATTAATATGTGTAAAAAGGCAATGAGTTTATTGGAAAAAAAAGTGCCTTTCGGCGAGGAATTTTTTTACCCTATATTCTATCTTAATCTCGGCAGGGCATATCTGGCTTCAGGTAAAAGAAAAGATGCTGTAGCTGCCTTTAAGAAAGGATTGGAGACTGATACGGGAAACAGCGATCTTCTCATGGAACTAAGCATGCTTGGCGTAAGGAAGAAATCCCCTGTGACATTTCTGTCAAGGTCTAATCCGATAAATAAATACATCGGGATGCTTTTGCGTAAACTCGGCAGGTAGTTATTGACCTCTCTTTAAGACTTTTCTTAATACCTTGCCGGGTAAAGTTTCTTTTGCCTGCAAGGCAGCATGCGGACATACCTCTATGCAGCAGTAACATCT
>SCSY01000130.1 GCA_004298625.1 Nitrospirota bacterium
CCTGACGCCTCGGGGAGATTCATCGCAACAACAGACCCTGAAAAAGGGAACCTCAGGAAGATTGCAGATGAAAATGGACTGAGATCACTTCCAATCCCTTCAGGAGTAGGCGGAAGATATTCTGTCTTAAGCCCTGTGGGGCTTTTGCTTGCCGAGGTCATAGGCGTCAGCGCGGATGAGATGCTTCGGGGAGCAAGGGATATTCACAAGAGATGTTCGGATGCAGAGGTCTGGAAAAACCCTGCTTATCTTTTTGGGGTTTTGCTGTATATCATGGAGAGGGAAGAAAAAAGAACAATGAATGTTATGGTCCCCTATGCAGACGGCCTGAAGCCATGCGCAGAATGGTTTTGCCAGTTATGGGCGGAAAGCCTCGGAAAACTCGGCACAGGCCTCACTCCGTATCCATCATTGGGCACAACAGACCAGCACTCTCAGCTTCAGCTCTGGATGGAGGGGCCGGAAGACAAGGTCGTCATATTTATAAAGGTTGATGATTATGGCGTTGATATGGAGATTCCAAAGGTCTTTCATGATATGGATGGATTGAATTATCTCGGAGGGCACACCCTTTCTGAACTTATTAAAGCCGAGCAGGAATCAACCGAGCTTGCGCTTGCAAAGATTAAAAGGCCGAACATGACAATCAGCATCCCCCGAATAGACGCCTATCATATGGGGCAGTTATTCCACTTTTTTCAGATGGCGACGGCCTTTACAGGATTTCTCTATAATGTGAATCCGTTCGACCAACCCGGTGTTGAAGAAGGCAAAAATTTTACATACGGGATGATGGGGAAAAAGGGATTTGAGGCAAAGAAGGAAGAGGTAGAAAAGGCGAGAGAGAAAAAGATGTGCTGGAGGGTATAGTATGAAAATAGTTGCCCTTGCTGTATTGCTTATATTTTGTTTTGTGTTCTTTTCTCCTAAAGATGCTTTTGCAGGCACGCAAGTAAATGTTACGGTCTATCTTGCAGGAGGGTTTGTAGTGGGAGGGGTTGCGGTAGTTTACTCGGTATTCATCGGCGGCGACAGGCAGCATTCGAAAAAAGAAAAGAGAAAAAATGAAGATAATCCTGCTCCGGTATTGCAGGCATTCAATTATCCCTCAAAACAGATTACAGAGGATGAAATATCGCAGGCAGGGATGGTGAAGATACTTGAATGGTAAGGGAGATAATTATTGGCTTAAGGGAGTAATCTTTTCGCTCATTCTCGCTTCGCTCCGAGGATTTAGCTATGGATAAAGAATTAGCTGATATACTTGAGCAGCTTTTGAAATTCCGTAGGGAGCGGGACTGGGAGCAGTTCCACCGCCCGAAAGAGCTCGCGATATCCATTGTCC
The DNA here is from genome assembly GCA_004298625.1 of Nitrospirota bacterium. Taxonomy (GTDB): domain Bacteria; phylum Nitrospirota; class Thermodesulfovibrionia; order Thermodesulfovibrionales; family UBA1546; genus SCSY01. The sequence goes on from SCSY01000130.1 coordinate 1,346, forward strand.
TTGAGGCAGCGGAGCTTCTTGAGGAGTTCCAGTGGAAGACGGACAAGGAGATAATCAGGCATTTAAAAGAGGGCGGCTTGGAAAATATCAGGGATGAGGTGGCTGATATAGCGGTATACATCCTGCTTTTGTCTCATGACCTTGAGATTGACTTGATGGATGCGATAAGAAAGAAACTGAAGAAGAACGCCGAGAAGTATCCTGTTGAGAAGGCCAGGGGAAGCGCAAAGAAATATGATAAGTTGTGAGAGGGATAAAGGAAGGAATAGTGTTTTCGCTCATTCTCGCTGCGCTCCGAGGTATTTTGCCTCTTTATTATTTTATTCTTACTGCCGGAATATCGGCAAAATAAAACCGCTCAAATACTATTCCTTCCTTTTAATAGGGAAATTTTTATGATCGTCATCGAAACATATAAAGGCAAATCAGTTACCGAGCACCGTGTCGAGATTGTGGAACGTAAAGGCACTGGCCATCCTGATTACATGTGCGATTCCATCATGGATGCTGTCTCTGTTGCTTTGTCAAAGGAATATGTCAGGGAATTCGGGACAATCCTTCATCACAATATAGACAAGGGGTTATTGGCAGCCGGAAGGGTTGAGAAGATTTTCGGCAGCGGCAGGGTTATACAGCCGATGGAACTTATAATAGGCGACAGGGCAACATTCAGGGCTGGCGGCAGGGACATACCTGTAGCTGATATCGCGGTGGATGCGGCTAAAAAATGGGTCAGGAACAACATGAGATTTGTCGATCCTGAAAAGCATCTTAAATACCGTATCGTCCTTGCTCCCGGCTCGGAAGAGCTCACCGACATATTTTTAAGGCGCGGGAAGGTCAGGGCGGCAAACGACACATCTGCTGCTGTCGGATATTATCCGTTAAGCCCGACTGAAAGGGCTGTGCTGGACTTGGAAAGATTCCTGAATTCAAAAAAGTTCAAGGATAAATATCCTGAAACAGGAGAAGACATAAAGGTCATGGGCATGAGGAGCGGGAACGTTCTTGATTTAACGGTTGCAATGCCCCTGCTCGTAAACTACGTTAAGTCTGAAACAGATTATTTTGACAGAAAAGAAATAATCCGGAGTGAGATGAACAGGTTCCTTGGAAAATATGGGGATTTTAAAAAGATAGAGGTCCATTTCAATACACTTGATGAAAGGGGCAGGGGTTTCGGCGGGATATATCTCAGTCTTCTGGGCACGTCAGCAGAGGATGCGGATTCAGGACAGGTGGGCAGAGGAAACCGCGTGAATGGACTTATCTCTCTGAACAGGCCTTTGGGCACAGAGGCGGCAGCCGGGAAAAACCCCGTGAGCCATGTCGGGAAGATTTATAATGTCCTTGCCCATAAGATTGCAAGAGAGATCTATGAAAAAATAGACGGTATAAAGGAAGTATATGTCCTGCTTCTGAGCAGGATAGGAACACCAATTGACCAGCCCCAGATGGCTACTGCGCAGGTTTTGCTCGAAAGGCGAAGGAAGATTAACGAGATATCACGGAAGGCTGAAGAGATATTTGAAAAAGAATTTTCAGCTATAAATAAATTCTGCATGGAATTGAGCAGAGGGAAATATTCGGTTTGTTAGGGTAATTTTCGCCTGCCGTCTCGTTACCTTAAAGATTCAGCAGCCCCATTCCTTTTCCTAAATGGTAGGCCTTTCTGATAGCATTGTTGATATATTCCTTTGCCCTTCTCGCGGATTCAAGAGTCGAATGTCCCAGGGCCAATGATGCGGTTATTGCGGCTGAAAAGGCGCATCCGGTGCCGTGGTATTCCCCCTTGCTTTTAACGGATTCTATCCTGTGAAAATCTTCGCCGTCATAGTATAGGTCAAGCGCCAGCCCCTCCAGGTGACCGCCTGTGATAATCACAACTTCGGGCCCGAGTTCTTTCAACTTCTTTGCGGCCATTTCCATATCAGATATATTTTCTATGTTCATCCCTGTCAGCACCGACGCTTCATATATATTCGGTGTTATCACCCTTGCGATAGGGAAAAGATGTTCCTTAACGGCCTCAAGGGTCTCCTGTTCCACAAGGGGTACTCCGGACGATGATACAGTCACAGGGTCGACCACAAGGTTCTTCAGGGAATAGTCCTCTATCTTGTTGGTTATCACATCCACAACCCACGCGCTGTAAAGCATCCCTGTCTTTAAGGCATCCGGCGTTATGTCTCTCAAAAGCACATCCATCTGGCCTATGAAAAAACCCTTATCAACGGGGATTATGGCGCTGACGCCTTCGGTATTTTGTGCGGTAAGGGCTGCAGTGACTGAAAGTCCGTGAATGCCGAATGATTTGAATACCCTGAGGTCGGCCTGAAGTCCTGCACCGCCTGTGGGGTCCGAGCCTGCTATTGTGAGCGCAGATTTCATGAATGATTATACATTTGCCGGCAGCTAAAGCGCGATAAAAAATTTTATGGATTCATTAAAATTAAAAATTTAAAAACTGCTTTAAATCTGTTTACCTCGTCAATATTTTATGATAAAATAACTTTCCCGCCAGTTTGCTGGTCAAGGGTAACAGGGTTCTAATATACTTAAGGAGGCTTTCAGGGAATGCTGATAATAGGCGAAAAACTCAGCATCATAG
>SCSY01000131.1 GCA_004298625.1 Nitrospirota bacterium
GCAGCCTTTGTGCGATTGCCGGCGACCGATGAAAGAGTTGCCTTGATATGCCTGACCTCAATATCCTTAAGTGTGAGGGCAGAGGAGCTTTCTTCCGGGGAATCGGCAGGCAATGTCAGGTTCTGGACCGTCAATGTTTCCCTGCGGCACAGGATCATGGCCCTTTCCAGTATATTTCGCAATTCTCTTATGTTGCCCGGCCACTTATAAGCGCAGAGAACCTCTATGGCTTCCCTGTCAAGCGACTTTATTTGCTTCTTCATATTACCGGCAATCTCCGCTATAAAAAATTCCGCGAGCAAGGGAATATCATCAATGCGCTCCCTTAAGGGAGGGATTGCGATGGGCATAACATTCAGCCTGTAATACAGGTCTTCCCGAAAAGAATTATTACGGACGGCGCTTGCAAGGTTCTTGTTGGTTGCGGCAATAACCCTGATGTCAACCTTTATGTCCCTGGTCCCGCCCAGCCGCCTGAAGGTCTTTGTTTCGATAACCCTAAGGAGTTTTGCCTGAACGCTAAACGGCATTTCGCCGATCTCATCGAGGAACAGGGTGCCTTTATCCGCAATCTCAAGGAGTCCTTTTTTTGCCGACCTTGCATCCGTAAAGGCCCCGGCCTCATAGCCTAAAATCTCGCTTTCGAGCATATTGTCAGGAATAGCGGCGCAGTTTATATCTACAAAGGGATTTTCTCCTCTTATGCTTAATGAATGGATATTCCTCGCAACAAGCTCTTTGCCTGTCCCTGTCTCGCCCTGTATCAGCAAGGTTGTAGAATGGTTTTCAGCCATAAGATTAATTATATGAACGAGTCCCTGCACGGCCCTGCTTCTCCCTATAATGGGATAAGGCCCTCTTTTACACAGCATCAAATCCTGTCTCAATTTTATCTTTTCAACGCTCCTGTCAATTATCGCTCCCAGCTCCTCCAGATCCACCGGCTTCTGGAAGTAATTTTCCGCTCCGAGGTTTACAGCGGAGATTACATCCTTAACCTCGCCGCAGGCTGTCATTATATAAACTATCGAGTCAGGGCGGTCGGCTTTAATTTTCCTTAGAAGTTCCAGGCCGTAAATATCAGGCAGCCGGAGGTCCAGGAGAACTATATCCGGCAGATTCTTCACGGCTATATCGAATCCTTTAGCCCCTGTATCGGCAAAGAGAACCTCATAGTCCTTTTTCTCGAAGAATAATTTCAGCGCCGTCTGTATTGTGGAATCATCGTCAATTATAAGTATCTGCATTTAATGCCTTTCACCTTAAAAGCTCCTATACCTGTTGGTTATAGGAAATCTCCGGTCTTTGCCGAAGGCCCTCGGAGTTATCTTGATGCCCGGAGGAGACTGCCTTCTTTTGTATTCGCTGTAGTCAACCATTTGTATAATTTTTTGTATAACCTCCCGCGTGCATTCAACTTCACACCCTAAAGACAATATCTCTTCAAAAGTCCTGTCGTCTTCCACATAAGCCTTCAGTATAGGATCAAGCACGGGATAAGGAGGCAGCGTATCCGTGTCTTTCTGTCCGGGTTTAAGCTCCGCAGAAGGCTCCTTGCACAGCACCCTCTCCGGTATTATAACCCTCCCCTCCTTTGAATTCCGCCAGTTGCAGAGTTTATAGACAAGTGTCTTGGGGACGTCCTTGATAACGGCAAAACCGCCTGCCATGTCTCCATATAGAGTAGCATAACCAACGCTCATTTCAGACTTGTTTCCGGTAGTCAGCACAAGCCGGCCGAATTTATTCGAGAACGCCATAAGTATATTTCCCCTGATGCGGGCCTGAAGATTCTCCTCGGTTACATCAGGGTCTTTGCCAAAAAATTCAGCCTTCAATGCCTGCTGATAACTTTCAAGTATCGCGGCGATTGGAACCTCTGATATTTTGATCCCGAGATTTTTCGACAGTTCATGAGCGTCTTCCAGGCTTTCACGCGAAGTGTATTGAGATGGCATAAATACTCCCGAGACATTCTCCTTTCCCAGGGCGTCTACTGCAATTGCAGCTACAAGCGATGAGTCTATGCCTCCGCTTAAGCCGATAACGACATGTTTAAATCCGTTTTTAAAAACATAGTCCCTCGTGCCTAATACAAGGGCCTTGTAGACCTCTTCTTCGGGAGAGGCTATGGGGGGCGAAAAATATCTTTCGGATTCCCCCTCCGGAACGATATCTGCGACAATCAACTCTTCCTCAAATTGCCTGCCTCTTACAACAACCGCGCCTTTCCTGTCTATAACAAAACTCCCGCCGTCAAACACAAGCTCGTCCTGTCCGCCGACAGTATTGAGATAAGCGATAACCACGTTATTTTCGGACGCCCGTTGCGACAACATCTCCGCCCTGAAATGGATCTTGCCCATATGATACGGGGATGCGTTGATATTCAGGATGATCCCGGCTCCGGCAGCGGCCTGTGCCTTCGCAGGACCTTCCTTATACCATATGTCTTCGCATATATTCACTCCGAATGTTAAACCCTCAATCGTATAAACCGGAGCTTCCTTTCCCGCCTTGAAGTAGCGGTATTCGTCAAATACGCCATAATTAGGAAGGAACATCTTATGATAGACCCCCAGGAGTTTGCGGTTATGAAAAATTGCAGCAGCATTGTAAATTCCTTCATTCAGATCAACAAAACCGGTTACAACTGCCACGTCTGCGGTCTCTTCCTGAATCCTGCCGAGGGCCTCGAGGTTGTCTTTTATGAATTGAGGCTTCAGCAGGAGGTCCTCAGGGGGATAACCGGTTACAGCCAATTCAGGGAATAAAACTATCTTAGCGGCTTTTTCTCTTGCCTTCTTAATGTAATCGCATATCTTTAATGTATTGCCCTCGATGTCTCCGACGGTCGGGTTAATCTGAGCAAGGGCGATCCTTACAGTTTTCATAGTTAATGATAATTTGAAGGGCTACAATTTGTAAAGCCGTTGTAATATAATAGCACATGGATTTTCTATACATGCTGTTTCCTGTATCAGGGGTAAAAACATACATATTCGTTCCGCCTCTGGTTGCCCTATTCGTATCTTTTTTCACATCAATGGGCGGCGTATCAGGCGCATTCCTTCTTCTGCCGTTTCAGATGAGCGCGCTTAAATATATAAGCCCTTCAGTCAGCGCCACCAATTTCGTATTTAACATAGTCGCTATCCCGAGCGGTGTTTACCGTTATATTAAAGAAGGAAGGATGGCATGGCCCCTGACATGGGTCGTGATATTAGGCACGCTTCCAGGGGTATTCATAGGCTACTTTTTGAGGATTAATTACCTGCCTGATCCAAGGGCCTTCAAGCTCTTTGTGGGTATTGTGCTTCTTTATATCGGGTTCAGGCTCTTATATGAGATGACATCAAAGATTGACGCCGGTATGATAAAGATTAAGGCGCTGGAGGACAAGTTCAGGCATAGGGCGTCTGAGATGATGAAAAAAGAGAGCTCACGCCTTGCGGCAGGGCTTCCGAAAGACGCCGTAGTAAAAACAATCTCGGTCGGCATTAAGAGGATTGAATACGAATTCTGGGGAGAGAGATTTTCCTTCAGCACTATGGGGATGTTCGCGCTGTCTCTTGTCGTGGGAATAATCGGCGGGACTTACGGTATCGGCGGAGGGGCTATCATCGCGCCTTTCTGCGTTGCCGTCTTTCAGCTTCCGGTATATACCGTGGCAGGAGCCGCTTTAATGGGCACCTTTCTCACTTCGATAGCCGGCGTGACATTCTACAGTATTATGCCGAACAGCAGCGGCCTTTCAACCTCCCCTGACTGGCTTCTGGGTTTTCTATTCGGTGCAGGAGGTTTTGTCGGGGTTTATCTCGGAGCGCGCTTTCAGAAATTTATGCCGCAGAGGTTCATCAAATTAATGCTCGGAATCATCATAGTATCTCTCGCACTAGGATATATTTCACAGTTCTTTATGTAATTTTATGGTTATTTCTCAAAGTAAATTAGTAAAATAAAAGCTTCTTAAGCTCCCCTCCTATTTTAGGAGGGGAGCTATTTATGCACAAGGAGAAAAAATAATGCTCAGAACTATTGTATTAGTATTGCTCATGTTTCAATTTACAATATCACAATCAGATGCCGACACGCACATCCGCTGCGCTTCTACTACCAGCACGCAGAATTCGGGTCTGTTCGATTATATTCTTCCGATATTCGAGAAAAAAACAGGGATAAAAGTGGATGTCGTCGCTGTTGGAACAGGCGCGGCCTTGGAGATAGGCAAAAGAGGAGATGCCGACATAGTATTTGTTCATGCTAAAGAACTTGAACTAAAGGCTGTTGAAGAAGGTTATTTTATTGGAAGACATGATGTGATGTATAATGATTTTGTGATCATAGGCCCTGCCGAAGATTCGATAAAAATAAAAGGCATGAAAACAGCATCCGAGGCATTCAGAAAAATCGCGGTAAGCGCCCACCCTTTTGTCTCGCGGGGAGACAAATCAGGAACCCATACAAAAGAATTAGCAATCTGGAAAAAAACAGCCATAGAACCGAAGGAACAGAAATGGTATCTCGAAGTCGGGCAAGGAATGGAAAAGACACAAAGGATTGCGAATGAAAAGCGCGCTTACACACTAACAGACAGGGGGACATGGCTCGCCACAAAAGATAAAGATAATCTCGATATGATGATTGTGCTTGAAGGCGACCCTGCATTGTTCAATCAATATGGCGTGATGGTTGTGAATCCGGATAAGCACAAGCATGTAAAATACAAAGAGGCAATGGAATTTATAAACTGGCTTATTTCAAAAGAAGGGCAAGAGATAATCGCATCTTTTAGGGATAAAAATGGAAATCAGTTGTTTATACCGAATGCGAAATGATATTTTAATCCGTGCTTTTCCCTGCTGTTCTGCGGTAAATTGTATAGTAGACAAGGGCTACAAGAACGCTGCCTCCGATTATATTTCCGAGTGTCACAGGTATTAGGTTATATATAAAACCCGGCCAGTCAAGATGCGACATATCCAATGATGCCGGTGAACCTTTAACCATTTCCCATCTGTTCAGTAAAATCCCAAGCGGAATAAAATACATGTTGGCGACGCTGTGTTCAAACCCGGCGGCTACAAAGGCGGAAATCGGAAATATAATCGCGGCAATCTTATCAACAACGCTCCTGCCGGCGAGCGTAAGCCATACTGCAAGACAGACAAGCAGGTTGCAGAGTATTCCCCTGAAAAATGCCTCTCCAAAGGAAAGGGATGTTTTATATGCGGCAATGTTGACGGCAGCCTCTCCTATGGAGCCGCCCGCCATTTTCCAGGAGCCTGAAAACACAACAAACAATACTATGCCGATCGAGCCGATAAGGTTTGCAACGAATACGATCAGCCAATTTTTTAGGAGTTCAGATGTGGAAATCCTCTTATTGACCCATGCCATTACCAATAAATTATTGCCTGTGAACAGTTCGGCTCCTGCAACCACGACAAGAACAAGCCCAAGGGAAAAGGTAAGTCCCCCAAGTAAGCGCGTCATGGCAAAGCCAAGATTTTTGTCGCTTGCAACGATAGTGAAATACATTGCGCCGAGGCTTATAAAAGCCCCCGCAAGCACGCCCAGCATCACAACCGACAATAGCGGCAGCCTTGCCTTTACAACTCCGACATTTTCAACTTTTTCAGCAATCTCCTTAGGCGAATATGCGTCAAACCCAAATAGCTCTGCCATAAAAAAGCCTCCTGTCCTTATAAGAAGTTTTTAGCAGAATTCATATCTTTTTGCAAACGCCTCAACAGTCTTTTTTTAGGAAACTTAATTTTGTGTTATTATGAGACCCTGATATGTATTCAATAGTAGAGGCTTTTAAGAGGGCTTTTGACCTCATATTAAATCTTGACCCTGAATTACTGGGCATCATACTCCTGTCATTCAAGGTCTCGGGAGCAGCCCTTCTTATAGCTACGGCATTAGGAATTCCGGCAGGAACCGTAATCGGCTTAAAGAGATTCCCATTTCGCGGAATAACAGTCAGCCTTATGAATACTTTTATGGGACTTCCCCCTGTAGTTGTCGGGCTGTTTGTGTATCTTTTATTATCACGCAGCGGCCCCCTCGGTTTCATGGGTCTGCTTTACACGCCTGCGGCGATGATCGCTGCACAGACAATCCTTGCGTTCCCGATTGTAGCAGCTCTTAGCCATTCCGCAATAGTAAATATTGACCCTATCATAAGACAGGCATCGTTAACCCTCGGCGCAACGCCATTTCAGGTTGCAATCACTATAATCAGAGAGGCGCGGTATGGGATAATGTCAGGTGTAATCGCGGCATTCGGCAGGGTTATGGCAGAGGTTGGAGCGATACTCATCGTAGGCGGGAATATCGCGCGATACACAAGGGTCATGACAACAACGATTGCCCTCGAGACAGACAAAGGCAACTTTGAACTGGCCCTTGCGCTTGGAATAATATTATTGACCGCCTCTCTTATTATAAATATGGCGCTTCATCTGATTCAAAAAAAGGGGAACGTGCATATCTCACAATGAATCTGAAATTGACGGCATCGAATATCCGCAAAACATATAACGGGAACCCCGCCGTTAAAGACTGTTCGTATTCTTTTGATTCCGGCAAAATCTATGCCCTGATGGGACCAAACGGCTGCGGCAAATCAACGTTTCTCAGGCTGTGCGCGCTTCTCGAAGAGCCTGATGCAGGAGAAGTCAATTATTTTTCGGATAAGGTCGCCTTGAAAAAAGATATGGAACTAAGACGAAGAATTACCCTTGTTCTGCCGAAGATCGGCGTCTTTAAT
>SCSY01000132.1 GCA_004298625.1 Nitrospirota bacterium
CGCACCAGGTGAGAAAGCCTGAGAAGTAATGCAGCTCTTTGTTGATGCATCTATTGCCTGAGGGATGTTCTGCCCGTCTGAGGCGCTTATAGACGTTGATGTGATGCTCGGATATCTCCGCTGCCAGATAATGCCCGAGAAGCCGTTTTATGTGGTTTTCGAATACATTCTTGATGTCGCGGTATGTTGTGGCTGCCCTGTGCATTTCGTAGTAGTCAAGGTATTGAGTGAAGAGTTCGCTGACCGTGGCATTCCTGGGGACAGGGGTATGCTTTTCTTTGCTGTCTCTCAGCTCTCTTTCAACTGACCGGGCGTCCTCGATGTCGGTGACGGCCTCAGGAAGCGTCATACGCACGCGCTTGCCTGCCCTGCCCTGGGGATAATAGTCTATGACGAATTTATCGTTACGGCGCCTTACGGACAATGTATTTATCCCTTCCCGGATAGTCTTTGAGGTATTCAATCATCTCTTTATCAATCTCCGGAGCCTCGCAGAGCCACCGGCCGTATTTGTCTTTCCTCGATGCGGAGATCTTCACGGGCTTATCGCCTATCAGATCAATCAGATACTGCTTTGCTTTGAGGCCCTGGGGCTTCTCGGCACCGTGGGTCTCAGGGGCGTTGTAGTTTTTCATCCTGCAGGCGCCGGAGATCGTGACATCGAGGAGATATGTTTTGAATTTAAAGGTGTCGCCGTCAATGACGCGGGTGACCGTGGCCTCGAAGTCCGCAGCGTGGACAGGGGTTGTCAAGAGGAGAAGGGTAAAGAGAAGGATAAAAGTTAATTTGAAGTGTTTCATTTAATAGCAAGTCGTGCGTATAACATTGCCAATCCTGTATGATGTGCAGTTTATAGGCGCTCTGTAGGGTTGATTGTAATGTGATTGAGAGTATCGTTGTTGCTGTGCAGCATTCAGTGATTGACTTGCAGCGTTAAGAGAGTTGCTGAGCAGTATCAGGGATGCGTTGAATTCTTGCTGTTTTATATCCACATCAGACTTGAGTTTATTCCAGAAGTCTGAAACCATTTTGTTATATGCGATTTTGTCGTCAATTGTTATCATGTCTTTTTCTTTCATATCTGCTATATCATTGCCGACAAGCATGATGGTGTCAATAACTGCTGCATAATCGGGAAACTCTTTTTTTACAGCAGTCCAATAGTTTATGTTTATGTCTTTCTCAGATGATTCTTTAATGATGAGATTGTCTTTGTATTCTTGCAGGCTTTCGACTTTTGAGCGATATGTATATGCAGGACTGCAACTGTAAAATACTAAAGATAGAATGATAACTAACATATATTTTTTCATAGGGGACTCCGACATTTTAAGTATTATCTACTTAACCGCCACAGTTTAAGGTCAAACTTTAAGTCTTCCGTGGTATCTTTCAGTTCATCTACGGCTTTTTTATTGTCTTCTGTTGATTTTTGTAGATAGGAGATGTCTCTTTCTATTTGGTCAATACTGTATTCCATGCTATGGATTTTTTTATTAAGAAGAACAGTCATGTAGAGAGTTAAGGCAACTATCGCTAAGATGATATAAGGCAATAAATTTTGCAGCAGTTTTTTTATGAATTCTTTTTTATTGTTCATGTATTATCCACTACCAGTCTTATGCCGAGGAGTTTTGCCCTTATCAGGTTGAACGCCCTTTTCCTTTCCGTAAGCCGCCCTGCATTCGCGGATTCTCCAGTCAGCGTATTTTATTATTCCTTCTTGCTCGCGATGCTCAGGATATTTACCGGCCTCTCTGAATGCCTCTATGAGATGACGCTCGTTCGCATCTTTTACAATTTCGGGATTCTCGCCTGTGAGTAGCCAATCAGCTGATACCTTACATTTCAGGGAGATGTTTCTAAGGACATCCGCGGGTACAGGAACATCCTCGGTTTCGTATCCTGAGATAGATGATTTACTTGATTCGACGAGAGCTGCAAACTTCTCTTGACTCAATGCCATCTTGAGTCTTGTCTCTCTAATTCTTTCTCCTATACCGGTTTTCTTTGCCGACATATAGGAAATGTTAGTTCTAAATTCCAGTAAATTCAACATAATTCAATAAAATATGCTTTAGAGTGAGATAATAGACGATATATTGTCATTATTTCGGATATATAGACGATATTGGCGACTTTAAGTGTTTGACTCGGACGATATATCGTCTGTATCCTAAGTACAATGCTGAGTTTAAATAGGATAAATAGCATAAGCGGAAAGAAAAAGCAACTCAGAAGGTCATTCCTTTCCATATTGAAGCGCCGCTTCTTCCGCCTCTTTTACAAGCTTGCTCTCATTAAAATTCAGCTCAAGTCTCATTTCGAGGTTTTCTTTTTGAAGCTTGAGAATCTGTTGCTCCGCTTTCAGAACTGTGGTCTCCGCCTTCAAAAGCTTATTCTCAAGGCGCAGAATTCGGTTCTCAAGTTGGAGATTTTTTTGCTTGAGAGACTTCACCGTGTGAAGTTCGCTCTGGGGTCTCTTTACTATTTTATTTTTCATGGGGTAATCCTCCTGAAAAGAGATAAATGATAGTTGTTAAGGATAGCATAAGGCCGCAATATCGCTCACTCAATGCGGTTTTTAAGCGGGTGTGCGGGGAGCATATTCCAATGGAGCCGAGGGTTGAAAGTTGTCTCAGACGCTTGAGGCTCTCTTCCTTAGTTCGCATGGCGGTACAGGGCTTAAAAGTAGAGCGCCCTACTAAGTTGTCCTGTGCCGGCCACGCTACTAAACTCCAAAGGGGCACATGCTCCCCGCAGCTCAATGATACCAGAATCAATGTTTTTACGAAAGCCCGCCGAGGCGGGCAAGCCTGCCGGAGGATGATAAACACGCCAACTGGCCTGTTTGAGCTCAGCAGCCGTCCCGAGGCAGGAACTATTTTTAAAGCGCCGGTTGGATTATCGAGCGTCCTCCCGAGCGACTGCTGTGTAGGCCAGTCCCATGACAGCAGCGTGATGGATCGGGTTCGTAACGCAAAGGGCGAGAGTGGCAGGGGCGGGAACAGAGGGTGTACCGCGCCGGCGCTGCACTCAACCGGGCATGGAAGGATGAAGAACACAAAGGTAGTTGCCAGCCGCCTCCGGTCTTCACGAGCAATCTTTCCATGTCTTTCTTTTTTGGTCTTCATGGTTTCAACTTTATCAGCAATCTTACTGCGCTGTAAATTCAAAAATTTTGCTTTTCTTGGCATATTTTTTTTCAGGACAGGGCATTTCAAATGTCAAAAAGAAGGGAGTTTTTGACAAATGGCTCAACTTAAGAACGCAGAGGGCATTGTAGGGCATCTGCAAAAGATTTTTTACTATGGCGATGAGGCGAAGGAGCAGTCGCGGGTAAATTCTTTCATAGAGTATCTTGCCACGAAAATCAATCCCTTCACAGAAAAGCCCTATGAGGTTTGCGCGAGGTCTTTATACCGCTACATCTCCGGTGATCAGCATTATCCTGTGGATCTTATGAACCCCCTTATTGATTGGAGCGCGGATGAAAGGCTTATGGCGGATTATAACATCAGGCCGTCTGCTGAGGCATTGGATAAACTTACTTTCAAGAGGGACAGGCTTATGAAGGAGCGTGAAAGGCTCACGTCAACGATAGAGATGATTGACT
>SCSY01000133.1 GCA_004298625.1 Nitrospirota bacterium
ACATCATGCTCGCCGCGTATTCTCTCGGACTCGGAAGCTGCTGGGTGGGATTCGGCTCGATGGTCACGGACAATAAGGAGATAATAAATGCGCTTGAACTGAAAGATGACGAAAAGATATTCGGCCCTATCCTCCTCGGATACCCAAAGGTCTATCCCGATCCTCCGCAGAAGAAAGAGCCTGTGGTGAAGTGGATATAGAACAGCCATATTTCGTGTTTTCTCAAATCCTTCTCTGACAGATCAGGCATGGGTTACGTCCATTTTTCTGTGTGCATACGAGCCCTGATCTTTTTGGCCTTATCAGGCATGGCATAATAGAAGAACTCCATCTGTGCCTCAAGCCACTTAATCCTCTGAAGAGCCGGCCTCTTACGGTACTCTTCTATCTGCTCTATCGTCCTGTAATATACCAGCGGCGCTTTATTCATTACCCCACTCCTTTTCTATCTTTCTAAGATAATAGACATCGGCAATATCCTGAGGCCTAGCGACTTTCTTCTTCATCTCGATAAGCCGTTTTATAGGAACCAGCGGAATCCTTACACTTCCCGCCTTGATAATTTTTCGCTCTTCATAGACCTTATCAAAGTCAAATGGCTCCTCTACAAATACATCCAAGAGGAAATAGGGGTTCTGCGGGTCATAAACGCTGAAGACCTTCATCCCTTTTTCACGAACCCATTTTTCTCTCATCTGCTTACTGGACAGATCTTCAAGCAGCACCGGAATTTTGGGTTTGAAGCCTAACTCCTTCATAACCTCCACAAACTTTTCAAGATTATGTCGCTCCAGATGAACAACGATATCTATATCGCCTGTGGCACGCTCAATCCCATAAAGATTGACAGCCACACCACCAGCGACGAGATAGCGAACCTTCTTGTTGTTCAGAGCCGAAAACAGTTTAAAGAAGTTTAATTTTTCACTCATATTTCTTTGCTCATCTTATATAAATAATAGGTAATGCTAGGTCATTATTGCAAGATAATATCTTCAAACAAGATACTTGAGGACATAAATAGTCATACCCCGTGTTTTCTCAAATCTCTTTCTGACAGCCCGAAGTAATGACCGATCTCGTGGATAAGGGTCTTTTGTATCTGCTCGATAAGCTCCATTTCATTTGAGCATATACTCTCGATGTTCTTCTGAAAAAGGATTATCTTATCAGGCAGGGGATAAGGTATATCGAAGAAACCGCCTTTACGGGTATGCGGCACGCCGCTGAACAGGCCGAGAAGATTCTCTTTTCCTGCATTTACCCGCCCTGCATCTTCCGCCGACGGATAATCCTCTACGGTAATCGTGATATTCGTAAAATACTTTCTGTATTCTTCCGGCAGGGTTTCCAATGCCTCTTCTGCAAGCCTTTCAAAATCCTCTCTGCCTATCCTGAAAGCCATGACTTTATTTTACAAAAAGAACGTAAAGAATTAAATAATTGACTAAAGCAGCTCAAAAGGTTTATAACATAATAATGCAAATGATATTAAGAGTTTGCTCATTTTTTTTAATCTTACTATTTTTTGCCGGTATCTGCTATGGAGCCGATGCAAAGTCATCCCCAAAATCATACTATAAAGAAGGCAAAGATTATGCAGCAAAGAAGCAATATGACGAGGCCATCGCTGATTTCACCAGAGCCATTGAGTCAAATGCAAAATATTATCAGGCCTACAACAAGCGGGGAAGGGCTTATGCCGCAAAGGAACAATATGACGAGGCCATCGCTGATTTCACCAGGGCAATTGAACTGAACCCAAAGTGTTCTTATGCCTATAACAACCGTGGAAATGCTTATTATGACAAGAAACAATATGAACAGGCATTCGCCGACTACTCAAAGGCAATCGAGTTAAATCCAAAGCAGCATAGGGCCTACACCAACAGGGGGAATATCTTCTACGACAGGAAAGAATATAAAGAGGCTTATGCAGACTATACCAAGGCAATCACCATAAACAAAAAAAATGATTCCGCTTATTTCAACCGCGGACTTATCTATTACGCCCTGGAGCAGTATGAACTGGCCGTCGCTGATTTCACCAGGGCAATTCAGTTGAATTCCAAAGATCCCGCCGTTTATATCAATCGCGGAAATGCTTACAAGGCGGCAGGGCAGAGCGATAAAGCCGACGCCGATTACATCAAGGCAGAAGAATTAAATAAAGCGCCATAAAGACTATTCAAGGCTGTATTTTATCGGTATCAACAACTGCGCCTCAACAGGCGGCCTTGGAAAAGGAGCTGCTTTTTTAACCGTCTCCATTGCATTTTTATCAAGGAGTTCAACTCCGGAACCCTCTTTAATCTTTATATCTTTGGCATGACCGTCCATGCAAACAATAAACGAGACAACGACCTTCCCTTCCCAGCCCATCTGCCTGGCTATTCTTGGATAAGTTATTTTTTTTTGGATGGCATCCCTTATGTATGAGAAGTTCTCCTTTAAATATCTTTTACCGTCCATTTCCTGAGGAAGATTCGAGGTGCTCTGATAGCCGCCTGTCTTTACAAGAGCTGTTCTGTCTTCCGACATAATGTTGGAAGCATGGGCGTTGCCCTCAATTTTTTGTTCTGCCGGAGACTGAACAGCCGCCTGCATATCCGAGGGCCGGTTGTCGGAGATTACCGGCGATATTAATTTAGGTTCCGACTTCTCGGTTGCCTGCTTTTGCTCTATTATCTCCGCCCTCCGGCTCCTTATTTCAGGCTTCTGTCTTACGGTATTCATCGAATCTTCAAGGCTGAAATCTATGACCAGCGCCCTGTTTTCAGGAACCATGGAACCGACATTATATCCAATCATAAAAACCAGCGCATGGATAACAATAGAAAGCTGTATTGCTCTCGATAGATAGCTCATTTTTGCTCCGCCTGAGGGCTTACAGTCTTGAATCATCAGCTTCCTGTTTGCTTCTGCCTGACTTATTATTAAGCAGTAACATCAATAACACTCCTATTCCC
>SCSY01000134.1 GCA_004298625.1 Nitrospirota bacterium
GATGTCTGGACGCCGTCCCTGTTTGTTACGTCAATCAGATATACCTTGTTCTTCATGTCAAGCCTCATATTGTTCGGA
The DNA here is from genome assembly GCA_004298625.1 of Nitrospirota bacterium. Lineage (GTDB taxonomy): Bacteria > Nitrospirota > Thermodesulfovibrionia > Thermodesulfovibrionales > UBA1546 > SCSY01. The sequence goes on from SCSY01000134.1 coordinate 79, forward strand.
TTTTATTTTTTATAAGACTATAGTATAACCAAACAGGGCTAATATTACAAATTTCCGGAATAAGGAATTTATTCCAACGGACTTGATAATTATAATTTGAAGTTGACAGGATGAATCGCTATGGTTTAAATTTCCCAGTATGAAGGCCGGAAGCATATTAATCTTGTTTGCCCTTATTGTTTCTGTAATGTTGCCGTTACACCCGGTGGTTTCCCATGCATCCGATAAAGGCAAGATAATGCTCCTCACCCTCGATGTATGCGATAGGGCGGGTCAGTCTTTATCTCCAAATGCCGATATGGTTTCCATCCATGAATGTCAGAGCAAATTTGTTCCTTCAGGATTTTCCGGTTTCCACAGAATTTCAAACCCTGCATTTAGTTCATCTTTAATTTCCTTTCAGAAAGAACGTCCCCCAAGAGTCTAATCTCAGTTCCGAAGTAGCGAGTCAAAGTTTTTCAGAAATACAGGCGGGTAGCCTGTATTAAGAGGAGTCTTTCTTTAGACTTCCTCCCCATTAAGCTCGGCTCCGCTTCGGGAATTATTGAAAAATAACTCTGGAGTGGAGCCAATTTTTTTAAAAAAATAATATGGAGGCAAAAATATGATAAAAGAAAAAAAATTGTCCAGGAGAGACCTGATTTTAGATGCAGGCAAAGTCGGTATAGGAGCGGTAGGTGCAGCAGGTTTGTTGAACTTCATCCCGAAACCGGCAATGGCAAAGGAGGCGCAGCAACTGCCATGGCCGTATGAAAAGTTAGACCCCGAAGAAGTGGGGAAGATAGCCTATGACGGATGGTATAAGGCATTCTGTTCCTATGGTGTTGCAACAGGATTATTAACCCCGCTTCAGAAAAAAATAGGGGAACCTTATACGTTGCTGCCTATTGAAGGGCTCAGACTCGGTGAAGGAGGCCTCGTCGGATGGGGCACCTTGTGTGGCTCGCTGCTCGGTGCAACCGTTGCGGTTGGTTTCATAGCACCCTATGACGCCGGTAAGCAGATTATGAATGAGATGCTTCAGTGGTACAGCGACACGCAGCTTCCCATATACAAACCTGCAAATCCAAAGGCAACTGTCGCGGTTCAGACCACAAGCAATTCCCCTTTGTGTCATCTCTCGGTAGGCAAGTGGTGCCAGAAGGCAGGAAAATCGCTTGGAAGTCCGGAGCGCAAGGACCGCTGCGCAAGGTTAACAGCTGATGTAGCTATGAAGACCGCTATGCTTTTGAATGACTGGAAAGATGGCAAATTCAAGTCTACGCTCAAACATCCGTCTGCCATATACGGTATCACTGCCCAACACAACTGTAACGAATGCCACCCGAATAAGATACCCGATGTGATTAAGTAATAAAGGTCAGGGATGGGGGCTTTGCCCCCATCCTCAATAGCAGCAGGAATTATCTGAGAATATTTTATTTGGAGGGATTGATGAAACTTTTTTTACCTGTATCGTTGTTTGCGCTGTTATTATTTGCCGGCGTTGCTTTTGCGGAAGAAAAAATAAAGTCCGAGCAGCTTGAAGAGGTGGTTGTAACAGGCGCGCGAGAGGCGGAACCTCTTAAGGAAAAACCTCAGACAATCGGAGTTATCAAAGGAAAAGAGATAAAAGATGTAAGACCATCGCATCCGTCCGAGATTATGAACCGTGTGCCCGGCGTATGGGTAGGCGTAACAGCCGGAGAAGGGCACCTCACAGCCATACGTCAGCCATTAACGACAAACCCTGTTTATCTTTTCCTGGAAGACGGTATCCCTGTCAGGTCCACGGGTTTTTTTAACCATAATGCTTTATATGAAATAAATATCCCCGGGGCTGAACGCATTGAGGTGATGAAGGGGCCTGCTACGGCCCTCTACGGCAGCGATGCGATCGGCGGGACGATAAATGTTATAACCCGTCCTTCACCGTCTGTTCCCGAGATAGAACTCAACCCCGAAGCAGGTGAGTTTGGATGGCACAGGCTGCTTGCAAGCGGAGGCAATACCTGGGGAGACAATGGTTTCAGGCTGGACCTTAACACAATGTCCTCAGACGGCTGGAGGGAGAGAAGCGGATATAAAAAGGAAAGCGCATCTTTGCGATGGGATCATTTTTTTGGAACTGCCGGCAGGGCCAAGACTGTGATTGCTTTTTCCGACATTGACCAGAAAACAGGCGGCAGCAACGGCCTGGTGAGATCGGATTTTGAGAGCAGGCCGT
>SCSY01000380.1 GCA_004298625.1 Nitrospirota bacterium
TATCGCATGCGCTGCAATTTTCCAATGTATAGTCCTCTCCGAAGAACTCGAGGAGACGTCTCCTCCTGCACACATTGTGGGATGCGTAGTCCACGACCTGGTTCAGTTTTTCCTCTGCGATAAATCGTTCCCCCTCATCCGTTATTTGGTCAATGAAATATCGGATCTTCGGGATGTCTCCCCTGCTGAAAAAAAGCAGGCAATGGGCTGGCTCGCCGTCACGTCCGGCGCGTCCTGTTTCCTGATAATAGCTCTCGATATTTTTGGGAAGGTCCGCATGGACAACGAACCTAACGTTCGACTTATCAATGCCGAGACCGAAGGCAATAGTCGCCACGATTATCGGCGACTCATCCCTGTTGAACGCCTCCTGATTTCTATTCCGCTCCCCGGAAGACAGCCCGGCATGGTAGGGAAGTGCCTTGAACCCTTTTGATATCAGGAAGGCTGCTGTTTCCGTTACCGAATCACGGGTCGTTCGGTAGATAATGCCTGATTCTCCCTGATGCCCGTGAAGGAATTCCAGTATCTGAGATTCTACCTTTGATTTCTGCTTCACCTGATAGAAAAGGTTCTCTCGGTTAAAAGAGGCGCGGACGATATAAGGATCACGAAGTCCGATCTTTTTTATGATATCTTCCTGAACTTTATGCGTCGCGGTTGCGGTAAAGGCCGCCACCGGCACATCAGGGAAGACCTTTGGGATAAGAGAAAGACTGAGATAATCCGGACGGAAATCGTGGCCCCATTCCGATATGCAGTGGGCCTCGTCTATTGCAAAGAGAGAGATGCTAAAGGTTTTCAATGTCTCGATGAAATGCGGCATTGCAAAACGCTCCGGCGCGATATAGAGGAGTTTTATGGTTTTACTTTTCAAAGTGCGGTATACATCGGATATCTCCTGCCCGGTCATCGAGCTGTTCATAAGTGCAGCCGAGATCCCGTTTTCGAGCGCAGCGTCCACCTGATCTTTCATAAGGGAGATGAGGGGGCTTATTACCACTGTAGTGCCTCGCATTATCTGAGCCGGAAGCTGGTAACAGAG
>SCSY01000014.1 GCA_004298625.1 Nitrospirota bacterium
ACCTGAGGTAATCTTTATTAGTATAACATGGTTTGGCTTCTTCTACCGCCGAAATTAGGCTTGACAAGCAATATTAATATTTATGCTCAGGCCGAAATTCCTTAAAGCTCCAGGTTTTCGAAAATCTTCACGATAACCATGTTCGACAGCGGGAGTCCTTTTCTTGTCAGCCTGAGAAGCCCTTCTGTAATCTCAAGATAGCCTTCATCAATCAATTCCTTACAAGCGCCGGGAAAGGCGATTCCGAGTTCTTTCGCCTTCAAAATGCTTATGCCCTCTGTTTTTCTCAGTCCAAGGAATATGAATTCCTTAATTTCATCCGACGGGGCTAATTTTATTGATTCTATTTCGGGAATATTTCCGCTTCCTGTAATTTCGATATATTTTTTAATATCCCCTGCATTTTTTGAGCGCAGACTACGAATGAAAGAATGCGCTCCTGCCCCGGCCCCGATATACTCTCCCCGGTCCCAGTAATTCATATTATGTATGCACCTGAAGCCCGGCAAGGCAAAGTTAGAAATCTCGTAATGCTCATAACCCTTTGATGAGAGATAGTCAATCGCATAACCGAACATGTCGAGAACAAGTTCTTCATCAGGCATTTTGATTTTTTTCAGTAATCCCCCCATCCCCCCTTTAGTAAAGGGGGGTAAAGGGGGATTTGATTCTTCAGACTTTACCATTTCATATAATGGTGTTCCCTTCTCAGGCGTAAGCTCATAGGAAGAAATATGATTCGGGGAAAACCATGTTGCCCTTGAAAGAGTCTCCTTCCAGGAATCCATTGTCTGTCCAGGAATTCCGTACATGAGGTCTATCGAGAAATTCTTAAGCCCCGCTTTTTTTATTGCCCCTATCGCCCTTGCCGCTTCTTCGGATGTATGGATTCTTCCGAGCGTTTTTAATTCATTATCATTAAAAGACTGCACGCCGATGCTAAGCCTGTTCACACCGAGCAAAAGCAGGGCATTTATTTTGGATTCATCCATCGTGCCGGGATTTGCCTCGACAGTTATCTCAGGAGAAGCCGAAAACTTAAACCCATCCCTGAGGCATTTAAATAATTGGGTGAAACAATCATTTGGAAGGAGCGAAGGAGTCCCTCCTCCAATATAAATGCTCTTCAATTCTCCAGCAAAACCCTTCTTGAGGGCTAATTCCCTGCAGAGCGCGTCAATATATTCCCTTGCAACTGCTTCGTCATGGCAGACAGACAGAAAATCGCAGTAAACGCATTTTCTGACACAGAAAGGGATGTGGATATAGAGGTATTCAGACATGGTTTATGGAAAAAGTATCCCAATATAGAATAACGCTGCCACGCCGTATTATACCACCCAGGGGATACCGGTTAGAACTCAGCTGCTCAGCGAGCACGTTTCCGAAGCCGTTGAGGTTATAATAGGTATAATTTTATGGACGGGACCAGACGCGCAGATATAAAACGTGGGTTACGTGTTTCGATCGTGCTGAAAAAAGACCAGCAGACAGGAAAACTCACCGAAGGGATTGTAAGGGATATTTTAACCAATTCACCCGGCCATCCGCATGGGATCAAAGTCCGCCTTGAAAGCGGAGAGATAGGCCGCATTAAAAAAATACTTGCCTAAAATTTTTTCTGTTATCTCAATCCGGTTCTGCAATGCCTTCATGTAAGTTTATTTTTGGATTTACTTAAGCAAAGTTGACTGGTATATTAATGAGAACTTATTAAATAAGGAGGCAGTATTATGAATAATGACTTTCCAGAGGTGAACATCGACAATATAAAAGGGAAAATAGGCAGGCCACTGAAATATATTTTCTTTCTGGTTATTGCCTTAATAGTCCTGATAATCATGAACCCTTTTGTAATTGTAGGGGCTGGTGAAAGAGGGGTGGTCCTGAATTTCGGCGCTGTCCAGCAGATTGTTCTTGAGGAAGGCATACACTTCAGGGTACCGATAATGCAGCGGGTCATAAAGGTAGATGTAAGGATACACAAATCACAGACAGATGCGGAATCAGTATCAAAGGATTTACAGGATACGAAATCTACTATAGCCGTAAATTATCACATTCTGCCTGATAAGGCAAATCAGGTATTCCAGAGTATCGGCACAGAGTATAAAGAGAGGATTATTGATCCCGCTGTGCAGGAGGTTGTAAAGGCAATCACAGCTAAATATACGGCAGTTGAACTGATTACACAGAGAGAAAAAATCAGAGAAGAGATTAAGGAGCTCCTGAAGAATAGGCTGCTTGCCTATAACATCGTAGTTGATGACTTCTCTATAGTCAATTTCAAGTTCTCGCAGCAGTTCGAACAGGCTATTGAGTCGAAGCAGACAGCGGAGCAGCTTGCATTCAAGGCCCAGAGGGATCTGGAGAGAATAAAGATAGAGGCCGAGCAAAAGATCGCAAGCGCAAAAGCTGAGGCAGAGTCATTGAGGCTTCAGAAGGAAAATGTCACGCCCCAGCTTATTAGATTAAGGCAAATAGAAGCATCAATTAAAGCAATAGAAAAATGGGATGGACACCTGCCGAAGATAAATTCGGGCGCGATTCCATTTATAGACATTAAGAGTCTTGATAAGGACTAAGACTTTTTTTGTGCTGCAAAACTCTATTGGGAATTATTAGGGAATGTGTCCCTAATATTCCTTATCTGTTGTCTCAATCTCTTATTCTGAGGAGAGAAATGTTTTGGGAGAGACTATGTTAAGCCTGTTCAAACCAAAAGATTTCAGTTCCCTGACAGGGATTTCGAGCAGGTCTTTATCTCCTGTCAGCAGGAAATCCGCTCTTACTGCAAGACAAAGATTAAGGTAGGCGTTGTCCTTCTTGTCCCTCGAAAGGTCAACCTTTTTGGAAGGAGTTGCCTCTTTCGCATAAGAAGCCAGTCGCATGATTATAGAACGCAGCCGCCTGATTTTCGAGCTGTCGAGCTTGTCTTCAAGCTCATCAACCAGTCCTGATAACTCTTGCCTGATTTCGGGTGAAATATAAACATCACATGTCTTCACCGCCTTGAGGAATGCTTTTTTCGGCATGCCTCCGAAGAGGGAAGAAACAATAACGTTCGCGTCTATCACAACCTTAGGCATAAACCTTTTTCCTGGCTTTTGCAAGGGCTTTAAGGACATCGGACTCCGTGGTCCCGCTTTCTTTCAATAAGGACTCGGCTTCCTCAAGCAGCGCCTCGGCAACCGCCATCTTGTCGGTAAACGGGATAATGAGGCCAACCGGCTTGCCATGCTTGGTGATGATCACTTTGTTGCCCTTTTCGACATCATCTCTGAGGAGCTTAGTCGCGGTTGAACTGAATTCCCTGACATTGACGAACTTCATATTATCCACCTCCCTTTAATGTTAGTATAATTGTACAAACATTTTCTGTCAATCACCTCGGCATTGTTCTGCACAGAAATTTTCTAAAGGGGTGAGATACTGGGGATTTGTGAGGAGAGAGATTGAAACCGCTGCTTTGTATAAAAGTTGCATTGCAAGATCTGACCCTAACGTCTATGCATACTGAATAATATTGAAGATGACTCTTTTCAAAGATGCTTTTTCTCGATATGCTTCTTATATTTTTTTAAAAGCCTCCTGTTATCTGTCTTAAGAGACAAAATACCTGCCACTTCAGATAATATGGGAGACACAGGAGCTTCTTTCTTCTGCTGTGCAGAGACCGATTGAAAATAATCAGATACTATTTTTGAGCTCACGATGCCCTCTTTAAAATTTCCCGCTATTTGGCGATATAGGCGTTCAGCCCGATTGTTAATGGTTTTCCTTCCACCATGCATGATGTTTTAATATTGCCTCTCGTGCTGGCTACCACAAGAGTTTTTCCTGATGCGCTTGGGGTAGGCTTCTCCAGGTCGCAAGTGATAATAAGCTTATTGCCTTCGATCTTCGCTTCAATTGCCATGTCTCTCACCTCAGCGTATTGGCGCCCCATATTTATACCTCATGATACAACGAGGCATATCCAGTATAAAAGGTTCAGCAAATAATGACAATCAGAGAAGCACGCCTTGACATGCTCTCCGGATAGCTGTTACTCTTAAACATTACAACATTAACTGTATACGGACGAAAACTGCGTTTTTGTAGCCTCTCACTGCACCACGTATTTCCCCCGAACAGAAAAAAGGAGTCTCATGGAATTTAAAGATTTTCAGTTTCACCCTCTTGTTGCGGCTGGGGTAAATGCCGCTGGTTATAACGAGCCGACACCGATTCAGGTGCAGGCGATCCCCTCAGTTATGCAGGGCCGTGATGTTATGGGCCTGGCGCAGACAGGCACCGGCAAGACCGCTGTCTTTGCTCTGCCGATCCTGCACAAGTTGATGCAGGGCGGACGCCGGAAGGTGCGTGCCCTTGTTATTGCCCCAACCCGTGAACTTGCCGAGCAGATCCACGAGCATATCACCGGACTTGGCAGCAAGACCGGCCTTCGCAGCGTCACCATTTATGGCGGCGTAAGCATAAATACTCAATTTGAAAAACTGCGCAGAGGCGTAGAGATAATAGTGGCGTGCCCCGGCAGGCTGCTCGACCATATTGGTCAGGGCACGATAGACATGTCACAAATTGAGGTTTTGGTTCTTGACGAGGCAGATCATATGTTTGATATGGGTTTTCTGCCGGACATCCGAAAAATACTTAAACATATACCCCGGAAACGTCAGACCCTGCTTTTTTCAGCCACAATGCCTGAAGAGATACGCCGCCTTGCCAGGGATGTGCTGAACGATCCTGTTACGGTTCAGGTAGGGCATACTGCTCCGGCAGACACTGTATCTCACGCGCTGTACCCGGTGGAACAGCACCTGAAGACCTCGCTTCTTATGGAACTGCTGCGTCATACAGATACAGAATCAGTACTCATATTCACCCGCACCAAGCATCGGGCCAAGCGCCTGGGAGAGCAACTGCAGAAGGCTGGATACAGAGCAGCATCATTGCAGGGGAATCTGTCTCAGAATCGGCGGCAGGCTGCGCTCGACGGTTTCCGTGAGGGCAAATACCAGGTGCTCGTTGCAACTGACATTGCCGCCAGAGGCATAGATGTCTCCAACATATCTCATGTTATCAACTATGATATACCTGACACTGTAGATGCCTATACACACCGGATCGGCAGAACCGGGCGTGCTGCAAAGACAGGAGATGCCTTCACCTTCATTACACGTGAGGATGGGGAAACAGTGCGCGGCATCGAACGCGTCCTGGGTGAAAAGGTAGAACGCCGGTTTATGGAAGGTTTCGATTATAAGAAGCCTGCGCCTGCGCGGGACCGTGAGTTTGTCCGTCCGCCTCGATCAAGAGCGCCCTTCAGGTCAGGCGCGACTGGTGAGCGTGACCGTAGAAGACCTGCGCATGCTAACAGGTAGAAATTCTTGCATGGCAGAAACCGGGGCCGGAGCTTAAAACACTCCTCTGTCCAGGGTCCTGTACTGAATTGCCTCCGAGATATGGTGAGAGGCGATCTCTTCGGAAGAGTCGAGGTCTGCGATTGTTCTTGAGAGCTTCAGAATCCTGGCATAAGCCCTTGCGGAGAGTCCCAGTTTTTGCATCGCATTTTCCAGAAGGGACTGTGCATCAGGTTTTAACTTGCAGTATTTTTTAATATGCCTTGTCTTCATCTGGCCATTCGAGTAGATATTGCAGTTACATGCCCTATCTTATAAGCTTCCTTGAATTCCAAAATAGTTGTCAAATTATAAAATAGCAATTGCCAAAAAAATCTGCTATACTTTTTCGGAGGTAGGAATTATGAAAAAGCTCTTTGCCGGTGTAGCATTTTTGCTTATAATTGTTCCTTATTCGTTAGGTGCTGAATTCTGGGGTTCAAAAAACTCGAACAAGTATCATTACCCAGATTGCAAATGGGCACAAAAAATAAAGCCCGACAATCTTGTTAAATTCAAAAGCCCTGAAGATGCTATTAAGGCGAGCTATATACCATGCAAGGTGTGTAAACCTCCAATGCCTTCTTCTAAATGATTAAATTAGCGGCTTCATGTTTATTGTTTTTACTATTTTCTTGTATTGATGTAGGAGCATCAGAAAGAGGAGTAGTTATTACTCAAGACTATTTTCTCTGCACAAGAGTTGTGGACGGAGAT
>SCSY01000135.1 GCA_004298625.1 Nitrospirota bacterium
TGATATTACGATAATCGGGTCTATTTTTTCATACTGATGCACAATCACATTTCTGAATTTTGCCATCTTCTCCATTGTCCTGAAAAGATTTTTTGTTATAACGCCATTCTCCATTAATACCTTGAATGTATCGGCATAGTTCGTGGGCAAACGCATGCCTTTGTCGGATATCAGATGGTTTGCAGTATCTATGCATAACTCAATCAATATCTGCAAGGTCCTTTCGACAACCCTCTGAGTCTTCCAATCTCTCTTATACGCCGATAGCGAAATCTCCGACAACTCTTTAATCTGTTCCAGATAAATTTCCATCTCAGCGATCTTTCTTCCTATCAGAAGCCTGTCAACCAATGCCGTATCTCCTTTCAAGGATTGCCTTCTCTTTTATTTTAAAATCAAAAAAATTCCTGAGGACATACGACTCGTATTTATGCCTTAAGAAGGGTTCTTTATCGGCCAGCACCTTTCTCTCATGCATGATTCTTCCTGTCAGGCTGATAGGAGAGGCGTTTAGGATAATAAGGTCAACCTCGTCTGTGCCGAGGGCTCCGGTTACTTTATTGAACAGCTCAAGGTAGTCTGATTTTCTGGTATCCTTAACGAAAACAGCTATATCAATATCGCTTAGGGGATTTGTTCTCCTCTTTAAAAGCCCTCCAAAGAGATAGGCAAAAATTATATTTGACTCGCCTGAGAAGAGGGCGGTCAAAGAATCAATCCTCTGAAAAATATCTGGCGGCAGTTTTTTGTAGCGTATCATATCCTAATGATAGCACAAACAGATCTTAAAGCTGAATCTTTATATATGCCCCTGACCTCAGTTCCTCGATATGTTTTTTCAATCTCTCGTTGACCTCTTTTTCAATAAGATAGTTTTCTATCTTATCCCTTACGTCATCGAATTCGATATTGCCGAACTCACTTCGGTTTTTTTCATAGAAGTCCCTCATATCTTCTTCTGTTATCCTTATAACGGTCTTGAGTTTCAATTCTATGTATTCCTGAATAATTGCATCCTTTGAGGCAGCCTCGATACGCAATTTTTTCGCCTCTCTCAGAAGAAGCGCCCTGTTTATCATCGTATTTAATACCTCTTCCTTTTTTATGTCAGGCCTCAGCTTTACTGCGTCCCTATAATGCTCTTCAAGCTCGAGCATTGTTATTGCCCTGTCATCAACAAATGCGACAACCCTGTCTATCAATTCTGCATAGCAGAATTCAGTAGACAGTAGACAGTAGACAGTAAACAGTAAGAAAACAGCGAACAGCCGTTTGATTTTTACGGACTGACAACTGATAACTGATAACTGATGACTGTTTTCAGAACGCATGTCCGATAGTGAAATGCACTTCACCCCTGCTTTCTCCTTCCTCTCTGTCAAGCTTGAATCCGTAATCTACCCTGATGGGCCCAACAGGCGTGTTGTACCTGATGCCCATTCCGGCAGTATATTTCAGCTCGGAGAGATCCACATCGTTTGTCCTTCTCCATACATTTCCGCCGTCAAGAAATGTTACAAGTCCGAATGTCTTTCCAAGAGACGTCCTGAGCTCAACATTTCCCAGGAAGAACGCATTGCCTCCGGTTGGAGAACCATTAACGCCTTTGGGCCCCAGCGTATCCTGCTCATATCCGCGCGCCGTTGATCTTCCTCCGAGGAAGAACCTCTCGACAAGCGGGAGATCTCTTGTATCCCCATAACCCTGCGCCATGCCGTATTTTAATGACAAGGCAAAAACAAAATATTTGCTTAATTCTTTATATGTGCTCCCGTTAAGGATTAGTTTTATGAAATCCGTTTCTGAAAGAAGAACGCCTGACGCAGCCTTAACGGATATGCCGGCAAGCAGTCCCTTGCTTGGATCGAACGGATTGTCCCTGGTGTCATAGATTAGTCCCGGCTTTATGCCGCTTATTGTAAGTGTCCCTGTATCCTCCTTGGCAAGAATGATATCAGGCTGCACCTCATAGGTCTTGACCAATGCAAATTCATAAAAAATCTCGCCCTTTAACTTTTCGCTGAGTCTTTTTTCAAAACCTGCGCTTGCAGAATTTCTTTTTAATTTATAGCGCGTCTCGCGGGTTGATATGTTTTTTTCTGTTCTGCTTTCCTTTATGAATAACATCCTGAAGGGGATAGAACTGTCCAAAAACCATGGTTCAAGGTAATTGATGATATATCTCTGCTCCAATGTGCTTAGCTCTGTTCTGAAAGACAACTGCCTGTTCATTCCGAATAAATTACGGTAACTTATATCGAACGAGCCCCTCTGCCTCTCATAATCGCCGTAACCGACTCCGAATTCAACGGCCCCGGCATTCCCTTCCTTTACCCTGAGATGTATATCCCTGATGCCGGCATCCTTGTCTACCGCATCTATATCAACATCGGTAAACAACCCAAGCCGGTATAGCCTCCGGCGTGTTTTTGTAACGAGTGTGTAATTATAGGGAGACCCCTCTTTATATTGCAGCTCCCTTTTAATCACCTCATATTTTGTATCCTCATTGCCGCTTATTACAGTCTTGCCGAAAAAACTCAGCATGCCCTCATTAATCTCAAAAATAACCCTTACCCCTTTTTCGCCGAACTCCTGTTTTATCTCAACCTTCGAATCGGCAAAACCATAACTTCCGTAAAGTTCAATAATCCTGTATCTGGCATTCGAGACGTCAACTTCATCATAGACCGAACCTGTTTTAATCCCGATAACACCCTCGATCTCTTCTTTTGATATATACTCCGCCCCCTTTATATCAATGTCTTCTATGCTGGTTTTTTCTCCCTCTTTGATTGTTATGGTAATATCTGCCGCCGAATCCTCTATCATCCGGGTCCGGACGTCGCCAATGCTCATGCCGAGGTATCCCATGGAATGATAAAACTCTGTCAGCATTGCACTATCGGCATCTATAAGATCGGGATTATATAAATCACCCTCCTTCAGGGACATGACCTCTTTCAGATCTTCTCCGGGTACCGATATCCCGACAAACTTTATGGAATTAACAATAACTTTATCGCCTTCAAAGATGAAGAAGGTAACGGTTATGGCGTCTTCGCCCGATGTTATGACAGGCGCAACCTGCGCAAAGGCATAGCCCCTGTCGTGATATAAAGCCGTAATCCTGGAAACCGCCTCTTCAACAAGGTCGTCCCTGAAATCCTCGGCATCAAAAAACGGCGTTTCCTTGCGAAGCTCACTCGAACTTGCCGATCTATTGCCTTCAAATTCAATATGAAGTTTTCTGCCCGGATTAATATCAATGACAAGCTCGCCGTCGGCAAAGGCATAAGGACCCACTGATGGATTCAGATAATTATTTTTTTTATAATAGGCCCTTATATTTTCCATTTCCCGCCTGACCTCGAACTGGTCATAAATATCTCCTTCTGTTATTTTCATTATCCGCCTTACTTCCTCTTCGGGCCCGTAAATCCTGAGCAGATTTATTATTTCGGGTCTTCCTTCATCGATCGTGAGAACAAGGTTTATTCTGTAAGGCTTGCGGGTTTTTTCCACCTTCACCTTAATATCGGCATTGACAAAACCCTTTTCGGCCAGCGTCTTTTTGAGTTCCCCTATGGAATATTCAATGAGGTCATATCTCATAACCCGGTCTTCCTTAAACAAAAAAATACCTGCCAGAGTCTTTTTTTTCAGACGCCTGTTCCCCTTAATATAAATATTGCTGATTATGTCTGCTTCCTTAACCTTTATCTTTATGTGACCTTTGCCGGCATCTTCCAGTTCAACGGATATATCCTCAAATATCCCCTTAAGAAATGCCATTTTTATGCCGTTGCGCACGCTGACAGGATCAAGGACATCTCCGGTCCTAAGGCCTAAAAGCTCCAGTAGTTCATCATTTTTAATGGAATGCAGCCCTTCTATATCTATCTTTTGTATTACGACATCCGAGGCCTCGATAAATGCAGCGCATGAAAGCAGAAGTGCAATAGCGCAAAAAAAAGAGAAAGATAAAGCGCTGAAGCTGAAAACTTTTGAACTATTTTTTTTCATTTGAACTCAAACCTGAATTTAATATCTCCTCCGATACTGCCCCTGTCATCCCTTATTCCGAGCAACGAAACATTTTTTCCGAGGATGTACTCAAGCCGGAGCACCTGTTCCTCGGAAGAACCTATAGACGATATGTAAGTTACATATAATCTATCTCCCAGAAGCCTCTTTGAGGCAGTAACCCTTGGACCGACAGTGCCTGTTGCTTTTGAGACATAAGGGTCTACCTGGACCCTGTCAAGGCCTGTTATATTCCTGACTCTGTCTTCAAAGACGTCCTGTACCTTGCCTGTAAGAAATGCGGCTGCCTCCCCCGCGCCGATACCTCCCTCGAGTCCCTTTACATCTCTTCCTATCTGCCCCACTGTAAGCAGGCTGAGAATATCCGTCTCCTCAAGCGGCGGATCGGAAACAAGAGAAAGCGTAAAACGGTCAAACTGCCCTTCGAGACTCAACTTAATATTATAGCCCTTTACCGTTGTCTGCGCTACAATCTCCATTACAGGATTTATCCTGTTCGGATCTGCAAAGTCCGCGCTTGCATGCAATATCCGGAACTCATTATTTCTGAAATAGATCTTGCCTTCCGTGGCCTCAACCCTTCCGAAAAGAAGCGGCCGCCCCATTGTGCCCCTCAGCACCAGATCAACTTTGAAGGGCGCGTTTGCTATATTGTTATCCACAACAATATTTTCATCCCCGTATATTTTTATATTCAATGCCGCCTTCTCCAGTCTTGTCGGCTCGAACTTTGGTTTTTCCCTCATCATCCCCGCCTTAAGAAGCCAGCTTTTCCATTCGACCCTCTCCCTGTATCTCGCCCTCTTTATCCTGACCTCTCCTGTAATGCTCTGTGATTCGAGGGTGCCCTTATAAAAAATATTCCCGTCAAAATTAACGTTAAAATCCTTGGATACGGCTGTTGAGATATTGTGTAATTTCGCATCCAGATAAAATCTTTTTATGTTCAAACCTTTAAGGTATACAATCCCTGAGATATCTATATCTCCGCCCCCGAGTTTTCCCGAAAGTTTCTGGATAACAATCTTATCGTCCTCAAAATAGAAATAGCCGCTTATAGCGCTGAGCCGCTGATGCATATCCTTCAAGCCGAAAGACGCGGTAGTCACATTGAGACTTCCGTTTATCTGGGGATTATCCCATTTCCCAATGACCGTTAAAGTAAAATCAGCGTCTCCCCTCAAGACGCCGATTTTTTGCGAAAGTCCCCTGAGGGGCGCAAGCTCTGAACTGCCTTCAAGGACCAGATTATATTCTTTCCCGGGCTCTATGTTTCCCCGCACGCTGAAAGAGGCCTTTCCGCTTCTCATTGTCATAGCGGAGAATATGATATTTTTGTTCTCAAGTCTTATCCTTATATCCGAATCATTAGAAAAACTATTCCCGAAAAGCGCAACCGTCATCTGGCTTATGACCGCAGACGCGGAGAAGTGCTTTTTATCACCCGACAGGTCGGCATGCCCTTTCATATTTAAGAACAGGTCTTCCGGCATGTCTTTAAATATCCCGGAAAGGAGAAAATCATACCTTCCAGATGCAATATCAACCTCTGCGCTCCATGGAAGTTTATCATCGAGATATGCTTTTCCCTTAAGCCTCATCTTTTCATTGAAAAGCACGGCGTTGACTGCAATATTCTTATTCCTGACAGAAGCGTTTATTGTGCCGTCACCGAGGGATTTACCCTCGAATGTCCCTCCCGATAGTTTTCCGCTAAGAGAAACAGCAGGATTGTCGAATGTGCCTGTGCCTTCCGCCTTCATGCTCAGGACCATGTCGGCCGGCATGCCCTTCAGCCCTATATCTTTAATAAACAGCCTGTCCGCAGATGCCTTAACATAAAACCTTTCTCCGTCCGATATCCTGCCCTCGCCTTTCAGCAGAGAGCCTCCTCTTTTCACTACAACCTTTGTTACGTTGAGATCCTTATAGTTATAGGAAAAACCTGCTGATACGAGGTCTATCGGCATGTCATGTGCTGTTGCATGAGTTATAGCGACAGAGCCTGAATATTCAGGTCTTGGGCCTTTTCCCGTTATCCTGAAATCCGAATCGAGCCTGCCTTTGAGCGGGAGTTTTTTATAAAAAATCTTTACCAGCTTCTCGATATTTGCGCCCCTCAGCGAGCCCGTCAGCCTGTAATCGGGATGTTCAATATCGAAAATTTCTTTGGCCTCATGAAATTTTATATCTCCTTTTATATTATGCTGTTCATCTTTTGACCGGGCTGATAATTCTTTTATTTCGAGATAATTCTTCCTGTAAGAGAAATCTCCGGCAATATTTTCAAATTCATAATCATCGAAAGATGCTGAAGCAATATTCAAGCTTCCGCTTATCAGGGGATCGTCAAACTTGCCGGTTATTGTCCCGGTAAAGTCTCCGGAGCCTCTCAGTCGGTTGAAGTAAGGAGAAGTAATATCCGCTATGTCAACGGTTTCGAGTTTACCCTTCAGGTCAAGCTGAGAACCTGTGATATTGACAGCGCCGTTTATCCATAGTGTAGACCTCTCAGTTCCGGCCTCTATATTTTTCAGAGAGAGCACGTCGCCCTGCACTGTAAAGTTGCCTTTAGCCTTCCTGATCCTTCCCGGAAAATTACCCCCTGTTTTTTTATTCTCATACTCAAACCACCCTGTTGGATTAAATTCCGTGTCAGACGAATAAAGTTCTCCCTTCACCTTTCCCAACGGCAGTCCCGGATCCCATTCTATAAGCCTGAAGGCGGCAGGGCTGTCTACATCCGTAAATTTTACCCAAACGGAATAATGCTCGACGTCCGGGAGTTCTATTGATACTTCTGCTTCCGCGCGGCCGTTGTACAGGACACCCTTTCCGTCTTTGAAGCTCATAAGGCCGTTGCTGTAGGAAACCTTGCACGTGAGATCATCTATATCAACATCAAAGAGATTGCCCTTCCTCAGTCTTGCGTTTGCGCTGCCTGTAATATCTGTAACCGGGCCGCTCATCCTCCCGTCAAAATCCACCATCCCCTCAACCCTTTCTTCCACCTTCAGGAGTTCCATAAGGGTCTCCAGGTAAAAGCTGCCTTTAAGCTTCAGATCAACAACAAGGGGGCCCTCACCGAGCTTTATATCTCCCTTAGCGTATATCTTTCCCCTGCCTTCACGTTTCAGGCCGAAAACCTCTTTAACGGAATCGACAAGAAGGTTCAACTCTGCCTTCAAGGCCCCTTTTCCCTCTGAGGAATAAGAACCTTCAGACTGCATCTCTGAGCCGTATGCTTTGAGTGTAATATCCTTTATATCAATTCCATCCTTCCTGAAAAATAATATGCCGCTTATTTCGCTCCTGAATTCCGGAAAATCCTGAATATTTGAAATAAGCGTCTTGATATTCAGCTTCATTTCCGGCACATCGCCGAGCAGGATCTCCCCGCTTACTTTTTCTCCGGTGATAACCGCATTATAAGCAACGTCATAGAACGAAAAGCCTCCGTTACGGACCGCTATCACCTCTGCTTTTACCTTTATCTTTTTGGGATTTTCTATGGCAAGATAAGCCTTGACCTTCCCGATCATGTCATCTATCTGTTTCCTGTCAGTCCATATTTCAGGCTCTATTAGAACCACCCTTTTCAGGATTACTTCTTTCCTTAATATGCCCGACAACCCTAAATAACCCTTTACCCTTTCTGCAGTCAGGACCCTGTTGCCTTCCTCGTCAAAAAACTTCAATCCCCTTGCCTCGACAAATAAGGGGAAGATATTGAGGTATATTTTCTGGGCTATTACCTTGCGGCCGGACATGTTCTCAAGTTCAGGGAGTATTATTTTTTTTAAGGCATTTGATATATACGGCCCACGGGAGATAAAAATAATTATCCCGATAAATAACACGGCAAGTGAAAGATATATTATGCGTTTTAGTCTTTTAGCGTTTTCCATAGTGATGCAAGCAATTCAGCGGCCTTTAGCCCGTTAACCTTTCCTCCCGCATGCTGAATATAAAAAATATCCTGCGCTATGCCTGATTCCGTATTGATCTTTGCCGCTATTATGTTCAATTCCTTCTCGTGCAAAAGGGCGGATACGTCATAGAGAAGCCCATGCCTGTCTGAAGAAAAAAATTCAAGGATCGTGCTTTCCTCCGAGGTCTCATTATCAAGCTCTATAAAGACATCAACTTTTCCGCCAATCTCCTTCCGCTCTCCCGACAGAGCTATATGCGCGTCCTTTGACACGGCTTCTTTCAGCCCGTTTTTGATAAAAAGGTCCATCCCATCCCACCAGAGCTCTTTCCAGTTTGAAATTTGAATTTTATCAATAACAAGCCCATTTTTACCAGTATACAGCCTTGCGCTCAATATATTCATCCATTTCGAGGAGAGAAATCCAACAACCCTTGAAAAAAGTCCGGGGCTATCCCATGTTCCGATAATAACTTCTGTTGTACCGTCATGCTTATCGTTGACCGCCAGGGCAAAATCATCCTCCCTTACAGACTTGGCAAGACTGTAATCATGATATATTCTCTCCGGTGGAGTTGAAAGCAGATATCTCTCCGGCATATCTGCAATAAAACCCTTAAGCCCCTCCCTGCCGGAGCCGTTATAAGAATCAAGGATGCCCTTTATATAAACATCTTTATTCCTTCTTACTCCTCTCAGATAATTCAATGTCTTTTCGTAAAGCTCTTGAAGCAGGTAAGCCTTCCATTCCGTCCAGAATGACGGATTCACAGCCGACATGTCGGCGTATGTCATGAGATATAAAGCCCTGAGGCTTTCCTCGTCTCCTGCTGCCTCGGCAAACTGAGCTATAATCTCAGGGTCTTCGGTTTCCCTTGTCAGCGCAAGCTTGGACATGAGTATATGATTCCTGACAAGAAATTCTATCCTCTGTCTTTTCTCAACATCTATGTTGAATCTCTCCACAATATTCTTAAGCCTCTTATAGCCCTCTTCTTCGTGACGCTTGCCGGCAGCCTTGCCTATATCATGGAACAACAACGCCAGGAACAGCATTTCCCTTTCCTTTATATTCTTCATGATATCCGAGAGATGCATAAGACTTCTATATTTTGTGGCAGTTAAAAGTTCAAGATTTTTGATTGCCAGCAGCGTGTGCTCGTCAACAGTATACCTGTGATACGGCTCGTATACAACAAGCGACCTTAAAGCGCCGAATTCAGGAATAAAACGGCCGAGCACGCCAGTCTCGTTCATATCCTTCAGGGTTTCATATACCCTTATGCCCCTCAGTATGCCGGTAAAGAAGCCGGCGGCCTTAGAAGAACTCCTTGCTTTCTTTCCTATGCGCAAGAGATTTTTCCTTATCTCCTCCCTGAGGTTATGGCTCAATTTCTTGCCTGTTTTGGAAGAGGCATGGAATGCCTCGATAATCCTTTCCGGATTTTTCATGGAGCTTATGCTCCCGGAAGGGATAACGACATTCCTGTATACGATAAAATTATTCGTTGCCCTTCTCTTTACTGCGCCGAAATCCCTGACGCCCTCAACAATCCATTGCCGTGCGCACAGGCCGGAAATCTGAGCCCTTACTTCGCTCACGCTGTCGGCCTTAAGATAGAAATATCTCATGAACCTCTCGGAACTTGAAAACTTCTTTGAATCGTGGAACCCGATTCTTTCAGAGATATAAGCGTGAGTATCGAATGAAAGAACATCGTTTCTCCTCCTGCTCAGAATATGCAGACAGAACCTTACCTTAAGCAGAAAATCGTATGCCCTCATAAGTCTCTTAAAATCATGCCCGGAAATAAGACTTGAAAGCTGTTCGATACCGCCGAGCTTAAAGGCGATTCTCGAAAGCCAGAGAACCGTATGTATATCCCTCAGCCCTCCCCTGCCTTCCTTAACATTCGGCTCAAGGAGATAGACGGAATCCCCGAAATCCAGATGCCTTTTCTCCATCTCCCTGAGTTTGCTCGTTATGAAATTTTTCTGTTTTCTGAAGGCAAGCTCAGCATAGACCTTTTCATGAAAATAATTATAGAGGCCTTTGTCTCCGGCTATAAATCTCGCTTCAAGAAGCGCGGTATGAGTTCTTATGTCCTTTCTCGCCTCTGAGACACAGTCCTCCGGAGTCCTGTATGAATGTCCTATTTCAAGACCCGAATCCCAGAGCTTATACAGGATTGCTTCAACCTTTTCCGGGTCGGTTTTATCCTTTGCAAAGAACATTATGTCTATATCGGAAAAAGGCGCAAGCTCAGCCCTTCCGTAACCGCCGATTGCTATGAGACAGAGGGGCTTTTTAGAAGCAATTGAGTTGAAAAGACCGATAAGGAACTCGTCTATCTTTTTTGTATAAAATTCAGCCAGTTGCCTGCCGCTGAATTTATCAAAAACACCTTCGATCTCCGCGAGAAAGTCCATCCAGTATGATACTACATGCAGCACTGGTAAGAGTAGGAGAGAATGGGGTTCTGAGTCAGAAACGTTAGCCCGTCGCGATTACGGCCTGACTGCCTCTTCATTCTTGTAACTAAACACAACGTCAAAAATCCTACAGGTTATACCCGCTTTCTTCATGCTGGCTCAGATCGAGTCCGAGCATCTCATCTTCTTCGGAAACCCTGAGACCCATGCCCCGATCTATTAATTTCAGCAGGATGAGCGTAACTGCAAAGGAATAAATTACAACTGCGGCAATCGCTGTTATCTGCACAATGAGCTGATACGGATTTCCAAAAAACAATCCGTCGGCGCCGGACGGATTTATAATTTTTTCTGCAAATAGTCCTGCGCCTATTGTTCCTAAAATCCCACCGACGCCGTGCACGCCAAAGGCGTCAAGGGAATCGTCGTAACCGAGCTTGCCCTTCATATTTAACGCCATATAACAAATACCGCCGGCTAATAAACCAATAACAAGGGCAGGCATAGGCCCAACAAACCCTGAGGCAGGCGTGATGGTCGCGAGTCCGGCAATCGAACCTGTTGCAACCCCGAACATGGTCGGCTTTCCCCTGTGAAACCATTCTATTACAACCCAGACAAGCGTTGCAGAGACAGCAGCTATATGGGTAGAAACAAATGCCATTGTGCTTAAACCTCCTGAAGAAAGAGCGCTTCCTGCATTGAACCCGAACCATCCAAACCATAAGAGTCCTGCTCCAAGAACTGTCATCGGAAGATTGTGCGGTTGCATGGGCTCCCGCATAAAGCCTTTTCTTTTGCCCATAAAAAGCGCGGCAGCCAATGCAGATATTCCCGATGTGATATGAACAACTATGCCGCCTGCAAAATCAAGCGCTCCCAGGTTTTTTATCCAGCCGCCTGTTCCCCACACCCAGTGAGCTACAGGGTCATACACAAGAGTTGTCCATAAAAGTGTGAATAACAGAAACGAAGAGAATTTCATCCTTTCGGCAAAGGCCCCGCTGATAAGCGCAGGGGTTATGACCGCAAACATAGCCTGGTAAATCATGAATGCCAGATGAGGGATGGTAGGAGCGTAGTCGGGATTCGGCAAAAGACTCACGCCTTTAAGTCCGATCCAATCAAGACCTCCTATGATTCCGTTTATATCAGGACCGAATGAAAGACTGTAACCTATCAGCACCCACTGGATGCTCACAACTGCTATGGCAACAAAGCTGTGCATGATTGTGCCGAGCACATTTTTCTTCCTTACCATGCCGCCGTAAAACATTGCCAGACCAGGAGTCATGAGCATAACAAAGGCAGCGGACAAAAGCACAAAGGCAGTATCCCCGGCATTTATTCCAAGCTCAGTCTGTGAATAGGCTTTAACAGGCAGTAAAAACATAAGCAACAGGACAGCAGGCAAGATATTCTTGGCTCTCATTTTTTTATTCTCCTGATTTTAACGGAAATTTGACATATTGTGATAAGCCAAAAACATGCCGGAGAAATCCCTTGATTTTAAAGGGAAATTATAGAGACAAATCAGGAAAAAATAATACAAAATTGTAGGATTTAAGAAAACAGGTTGGGTTTTCTCTTGAAAAACAAAGGGATAGGACAATCATACATAATTGTATTAGCTACAATTATGTATGATTGCTAAGCATGCTTTACAAAACTATTACCCTGTTTATTTTAAAGCGCAGCGTCTCCTTTTTCTCCTGTCCTTATCCGGATTGCATCGCCGAGATTATAGACGAATATCTTTCCGTCCCCGACTTTTCCGGTCTTTGCCTTTGCTTCAATAGTAGATACAGCTTTTTCAACAAGCGCATCAGGCACCGCTACTTCCACCTTTACCTTTGGAACAAAGGCTATCTCGTATTCAGCGCCCCTGTATAGCTCCAGATGTCCCTTCTGCCTGCCGAAACCTTTTACCTCTGTCACGGTCATGCCCTGAACCCCGATCTCGTTAAGAGCGTCTTTTACTTCATCAAGCTTAAACGGTTTTATTATCGCTTCTATCTTTTTCATTTTGTCTCCTTTTTATTTAGTGATAGTGTCAGTTATCAGTGCAAGTTATAAACACTGTTCACTGACACTGTTCACTGTCTTATAATGTATACCCGCTTTCGCCGTGCTGGCTCAGATCAAGCCCGTCATATTCCTCCTCGTCGCTCACTCTTAAGCCCATGGTCCAGTCAAGAATTTTAAGAATTGCGAGAGTTATCACAAAGGAATAAATCCAGGCTGCTCCAACGCTTATCAACTGATTCCATAACAACGATGCATTCCCGAAAAACAGGCCGTCATTTCCTGCGCTGTTAATTGCCTTTGATGCAAATAATCCGGTTGCAATCGCGCCCCATGTGCCCCCTACTCCGTGGACGCCCACTGCATCGAGCGAATCATCATATCCCAGTTTTGTCTTGAGATTTACAGCCATATAGCACAATACTCCTGCTGCAAGCCCTATGATTAATGCAGGAATCGGACCTACAAAACCTGATGCAGGAGTAATCGCAACCAACCCTGCAACAGCGCCTGAAGCCGCTCCAAGCACAGTCGGTTTATTCCTGTGCAGCCACTCTGCTGTCATCCATGAGAGCGCTGCGGCGGCAGTAGCAATGTGAGTTACAACAAAGGCTGATGTTGCCAGCGAACCGGATGCAACAGCGCTTCCACCGTTAAACCCGAACCATCCAAACCAGAGCAAGGCCGCTCCTAAAAGCGTCATTGAAAGATTATGCGGAGCCATGTTTTCAAGGCCGTGGCTTTTTCTTTTGCCCACAACGATTGCAGCAGCCAAGGCAGAAACTCCAGAGCTTATATGCACAACCAAACCGCCTGCAAAATCAAGAGCGCCGAGATTCCGTATCCATCCTCCAACGCCCCATACCCAGTGCGCCAGGGGAAAATAAACCAAAGTCGCCCATAGAACAAGAAACACCAGATATGTCTTGAATTTGAACCTCTCGGCAAATGCGCCTGTTATAAGCGCCGGAGTAATAACAGCAAACATCATCTGGAATATCATGAACGCCTGATGCGGTATTGTTGCCGCATAATCAGGATTCGGCTCAAGCCCTACGCCTTTAAGGCCGACCCATTCGAGCCCTCCTATTATATGCCACTTGTCGGGACCGAACGAAAGGCTGTAACCATAAAGAACCCACAAAATTGTTATAACACCGAGGGCAATAAAACTCTGCATTATCGTGCCGAGCACATTTTTTCTCCTGACCATGCCTCCGTAAAAAAGCGCCAAACCAGGGGTCATCAGCATAACAAGCGCAGTAGATATCAGAACCCACGCTGTATCGCCGGTATCCACCTTCGGCGCAGGCGCAGCAACTACAGGAGCCTCTGCCTTTGGAACCTCCATTTGAGTCTCTTCGGCAAACAACGCGCCTGCCGCAAGCGCAAAGCACAGCAACACCACCATACTCACAAATCTCTTCATCTTGCACCTCCAATTTTATGGCAAGTTTTATTTGATAATTTAGATAATAGCTAAATATGTGCCAGAATAAAAGGGCTTGTTTTATAAAGAAATACGGCAAGAATTAAGCTACATTTTCGTATTATGATACAAATTTGTAGGATATTTGGGCAAAAACTCAGCTCAGGAACATACAGCGCAATCAGGATCCCTGTAAATCTTAAGCTTTTTAAACTCCATGTCCATGACATTAATAAGAAGCATCCGAGAAATTAGAGGCTTGCCATAGCCTGTCAGAAGCTTTATTGCCTCTATGCTCATGAGACATCCGAGGGTTCCCGAGACCGCGCCCAGGACAGGAAAGCCCAATTCTTTCCATTCAGGGTTATCCACAGGGTAGAGGCAGTTGAGGCAGGGCGTCACTTTTGGAATAATATTAAAGAGATACCCCTCCATGCCGTTCATGGCGCCTTCAACCATCGGAATATTTTTTTTAACACAGACATTATTCAATATTCTACGCTCCTGAAAATTAGGACGCGCCGATATGGCTATCCTGACGCCGTCAAGAAGTCTTTCGATGTTATTTTCAGACAACCTTTCATCGAATATCTCAACCTCAACATCGGGATTTATTTCCTTTATGGCCTCTTTTGCCCTTACAACCCTGCTCTTCCCTATCCAGTCGTTCTTCATCAAAATCTGCCTGTTCATGTTTGAGAGGGTTAGATTTCCGTAATGGGCCAATATCATTTTCCCTATTCCGGCAGCTGCAAGATACAAGGCCGCAGTCCCTCCGACGCCTCCGACTCCTGCTATAAGCGCAGTGGAATTCCCGAGTCTTTGCTGATGCTCAAGGACAAAACCCTCGTGCATCAATTGCCTTCGGTAACGCTCATATTCGTTTAAATTCGTTTCCATCTTTGCGCCGATTAATTCACGGCATAGCGGGAAATATAGATTCCAAAGGCCAACGACCCCCACGCAATCAGCGCCACATAACTGGCCAGTTCTGTTTTTTCCAGAGCCTCGTATTTTCTTAATATCATAAACGAGGCATATATGGAAAAAAAGCTGAATATCAACACGCCTAAAATCATTTCCGTTTACCTCCTTCTTCTTTCAGCTCCTTACACCATCTCACAATATTCTTCTCCTATCCTTGCATTGAGCAGCTCAAGCTCCATATCCTTATCTTCTCCAAGGATTCCACAGGCATCCGCCCTGCACTGTCTGCAATGCGTCATCTGCGGGATGTGAACCATGCATTCTTTCCTCATCTTCGAGATCATCTCATGCGAGGGGCGCCGGAAATACTCGAACTCAGCCTGGGGGATGAGCGGAATAATGTTCATGATGTCGGCGCCTTTTTCACCTGAAAACCATGCGATCAGAGGGATTTCGGGATCATTTATACCCGGGATGTAAACCGTATTCACTTTTACAATAAAACCCGTCTCGATGGCGTTTATAAGCCCCCTCTGCTGATTGGCTGTTAGAATTTCAGCCGCCTCTTTGCCGCGATAGGTTTTGCCCCTGTAGTTTATCCATGAATAAATTTTTTCGGCTGTAAAGTGTGTCAAGGCATTAATTGTTATAGTAATGCTCCTTACGCCGACTCTCACGAGATCCTCTATCCTGTCGGTCAGATTAAGGCCGTTTGTTGATATGCAAAGCACAAGGTCCGGATACTCGCGATGGATCAATGCCATGCTTTCAAAGGTGGCGTCATTAGCGAGCGGATCTCCCGGCCCTGCTATGCCGATAACGGTAAGGTTGTCATTTCTTTCGACAACGGCCCTTACCCTGTCGAGAGCATCGGCGGGCTTAAGCACCCTGCTTGTGATCCCGGGCCTTGACTCATTGGCGCAGTCGTATTTTCTTATGCAGTATCTGCACTGAATATTACATGCAGGAGCAACAGGCAGATGTATCCTCCCGAACTTGTGGTGCGCCTCTTCCGAAAAACAGGGATGTATCTTTTTTATATCTTTCATTATGAACCTCCGTTTGTTTCTTCATAATAGATATTTGCATAAGCCGTGCCAGCCTGATAACCATTGTCATTTCAGGTAATTGTGTATCACGAAACCTACATAAATGTTTGGTAATCTACAATTATGTAATAAAGAAACAGCCCTTCTGTTTTGCAACCGCGCATGATATGATTTTAGAAATGTCCATGCTTCGCCGATATTCATTGAGCAAGCTCGCAACTTATTTTTTAGGGATACTGATAGGCGCGCTTGCAATAACGGTCCCGGCAGTTTATTTTTTGCAATCCTATCAGCATACCATAGGCAATATGGAGGCTGAGGCTGAGGCAAATGCCCATATTGTTACTGCGGTGATCAGCAGAAACCCAAACCTGTGGCAATACGAACAGATAAGGCTGCTGGAACTGCTCCCCAATACATCGCGGACAGGGTCTGTTGAGGCACTCCGTATCTTAACCTCTGAAGATGAGGTGGTTGCCGAGAAGATGAATCGGATGAATGGGCCTTTCATCAAACGTTCACACGCGATTTTTGATTCAGGGCTAAGCGTCGGCAGAGTTGAGGTAATTCAATCTCTTCGTCCTTTACTGGTGGATACCGGCATATTAGCAACAGTGGGATTATTCATCGGACTTTTTCTGTTTATTACATTTAAAAACTTGCCCGTGCGCGCGATACAGCAGGCGGAAGAACAATTGCTGTATAATGCCCTGCATGATGCGCTCACCGGCCTGCCGAACCGCACGCTTTTTCTTGACCGCTTGGAGCGCGCGATAAACCGTTCAAAGAGACGTAAGGATTACCTCTTTGCAATTCTCTTTCTTGATCTTGATAACTTCAAGCTTGTCAATGACAGTCTCGGACACGAAGCAGGAGACGAACTGCTTGTTCAGACAGGTAAAAGGATAGAGACACATCTGCGCGCCGGCGATACCATCGCGCGTTTCGGCAAGGACGAGAACGTCACGTTGGCGCGTTTTGGAGGCGATGAGTTTGTAATCCTTCTTGACGATATAAGGGAGATCAGCAATGCAGTAAGTGTCGCTAAAAGAATGCTGGACAGGCTCGGAGACGCCTTTGTCATTAACAGGCAGCAGGTCTTTACAACAGCGAGCATCGGCATTGCGCTGAATGTGTCGGAATACAAGGAGCCTGTAGATTTGCTCCGAAATGCCGATCTTGCAATGTATCGCGCAAAGTCTCTCGGAAAAGCGCGCTATGAGATATTTGACGAGACCCTGCATGAGCAGGTAATAGCGCGGCTGCAATTGGAGTCTTCGCTTCGTCTGGCGCTTGAGCGCAAGGAATTTCTTGTCTTCTACCAGCCTTTTGTTTCTCTGGGCAGCGGAAGGATTATCGGCATGGAGGCGCTTGTCCGGTGGAATCATCCTGAACGCGGACTTATCCAACCCGGGAACTTTATTTCGGCAGCAGAAGAAAACGGCCTCATTCTGCCAATCGGCGAATTTGTATTGCGCACTGCCTGCGCGCAGGCAAGGGCGTTTCACGATGCAGGATTCCCCTTCTTGAGACTTGCTGTAAATTTCTCCTCACATCAGTTCGAACGTCAAAATCTTCCTGACCTTGTCGAGAGAGCGCTCGCAGAGACAGGTTTTCCCGCCCAATCCTTCGAACTGGAGATAACAGAAACAATCGCAATGAAGGATACCGAATTCAGCTTAAAAACATTGGAAAATCTAAGTTCTTTAGGCGTAGATATTGTCATTGACGATTTCGGGACAGGTTATTCGTCTCTTGGGTATCTCAAGAAATTTCGTATAAATAAGGTAAAGATTGACAGGTCTTTTATCAGCGACAGCACTACAAATCCTGATTCTGCTGAAATTGCACTCGCAACCATCGCACTTGCCCACACTCTGCATCTAAGGGTTATTGCAGAAGGGGTAGAAACAAAAGAACAAATAGATTTTTTAAGAAAAAACAAATGCGACGAGATGCAGGGATACCTGTTCAGCCGTCCCGTTCCAGCAGATGAGATGGCAAAGATGCTCACTGAGGGCAAAGAGCTGTCATAAAATATTCTGTGAGACATCACGTAGGATAGCGCCTCATGCAGACAAGGTTCGTGTTGTTCCATCCGTTGAGTTCATAAAACTTCAATGCAGCAATGTTGTCTTTGTCCTTGAGCAACTGCAGCCGCAGGAGGTTTTGTTGAATGCACCAGTCCCCTGCGGCTGCAAGCAGCTGTCTTCCTATTCCTTTGCCGCGGCAATCTTTCCGGACGACCAAATCCTCAAGCAACCCTACAGGCCCTCCTTCAGAAGTTGAGATCAATTTTTGGACTGAACACATCCCAACGACCTCGCCTGCTTTTTCAGCCGCAAGCACAATGGATGAACCTGAAGAGTCATTCACTAAAAGACGAAGCCCTCGGGACTGCTTTTCCAGATCAATAGTAAAGTCAGCCTCGAGCGAAAAAAGCTCGGAAAGAAGACCGCATAAATGCGGTATATCGCCAGGTCCGGCCTGCCTGACTGTAAAGTCCATCGAGTTATACTGTTATATGCACATGACTCTTTTTCGTGCAAGTGCGCGCGCATGCCTCGCAGCCTATGCAGTTTTCAGGTCTGGCAACAGACATGACCTTATTCTTCAGGTCGTCGCCGAATTCATCCTCGCCCTCAAAAGGCTTTTCTATCAGCTCCAGGACATCGAAGCCGCAGACCTTATAACACCGTCCGCATCCTATGCATTTTTCTACGTCAATTGAATCAATAAACCTTGGCGTCCATTCCTTCCCGCCTCTTGTATGACCGATAATTGCCATAATTCCTCCTTTCTTATGAGCTATTAGCCATCAGCTTTCAGCTATCAGCCACTTAAATTTATCTTTTGCTGAATGCTGAGCGCTGACAGCTAATTGCTTATTTACGCAATCGCCTCTCCGTCATGTTCTCCTGTCCTTACCCTCACAGCTCCCTCAACCGGCGATATGAATATCTTTCCGTCTCCGTTCTTTCCTGTCCGGTTCACTTTTATGATCTCTTTTACTATCTTTGTTACGACATCGTCCGGCACGACTATAGTCAACAGTCTCTTAGGCACAAACAACGCCACCTTCGGCAATGTATGCTCAAGGGCATAGGCGGATGGGGTCGGCGTCAATTTGACTGCTGTGCAGAAGCTGTCCGGCAGCTCGGAATCCATTTCTGCGCACATTGCGCCTTTCTGTTTTCCTCTGCCGTCAACGCTCTGTATGGTAAGGGAGGCATATCCTAATTCTTCAAGCACCTGCTTGGTCTCAGGAAGTTTATCCCTTCTTATTACCGCAGTAATCTCTTTCATAGGCTTGCCTCTCCAGTTCTTACAGTGTAGGCTGCCTCAACAGGGCTGACGAATATCTTTCCGTCTCCTATAAAGCCTGTCCGCGCCTTATCCTGGATTATTTTAATAACCTTGTCCGCATCCTCATTATCCACAACAGTCATTATGAGGGTCTTTGGAAGTTCATCATAATGCACAGGTCCCACCTGGAGGCCCTTCTGTTTTCCTCTACCGAATACAGGCATCTTTGTTAAAGACGGAAATCCCGCGCCCTCCAATGCCAATACAACTTCCTGCTCCTTTTCAGGTCTTATAAAAGCTCTGATCATCTTCATTTTACTTCCTCCTTTTTTTATTTCCCCCTTAATAAAGGGGGTCAGGGGGTTGTGTCTTCCTTTGCCATATGAACAACCCCCTCTATCCCCCTTTTCTAAGGGGGAATTATGTCCTACCATTCCGCTTCACTATTCGCTGTTTACTGCCTTCTTAAGCCACGGCGGCGGCGAGGTCTTAATCGTTTCAGACAACTTCTGGAGCGACTCCTCGATTGAAACGATTTCCTTAACCTTAACCGGCATCATGCCTTTTTTAATAAGTCTTGCCGCCGAAGGCCCGCCTATTTCCGTGAGGTAAACAATCTTGCAGTCCGCAAGCCTGTCAACCTTCCCCTGCACTTTGTCGTCATGCTCCTTTCTCAGCCCTTTTGTATCTTCTATTTCCTTATCCCTGCCATCTGCAAATTTCCGAAACTCAATAAATCTGTAACCTTCCATATTCAATTCGTAAATGGAAAACATTCCCGCCCTTCCAAAATGCTCATCCACGTTAACGCCATCCGTTGTTGCAAATGCTACTTTCATGACCGCACCTCCTTTGCAAATAAATTAGCCGCTTCATTAACCATCAAAAGCGTTCCCCTGTATCCTATAGCAACCCTTGACGTGTTGCCTAAAATTTTGTAAACAGGAAATCCCATCTGATACACCGGGACGCCAAGTCCCTTTGCCGCATCCACGGCATGGGAATTTGATATCAGAAGGTCAAATTCTCCTTTAATTGAAAAAAGGTCTCCACTATCGGCATTTATCACCGTAACCTCCGCTCCCATCTCCTTAATCCATCTTGACGCCTGAATAGCAAGGTCGTTATCAAGGGCAATGCAAACTCTTTTATTCCCATAGCAGGAATGGGCGTCTCTCATTCCGTCAACCAAAATATTCCTCTGTCTTTTATATTTAGGCAATATAGGCCTGCCGCTTAACATTGAAAGCAGCTCCATAAATATATCCACATCCCTTAAACCTGACAGACTATCAAAGACCTGATATTCAATCCCGAATCTTTCTTTCAGTATTTTTGCCGGAGATTCCATGCTTGCGCCTATGGCGATAGTAAACTCAGATGCTCCCATTGCCTTTATTTCATCAATCTTTGCGCCTCCGACTGCAAGCGGAGAAAATCCCTGCCTGCTCCCATCGAGCGCTGAGAGATCTGGAAGCATGATCGGCTTCAGCCCGAAGGATTCAATAATCTCGCGTAATTCTGTAAAATCAGCAGGCGTAAGGTGCGAGCCTGCAAGAACGTTAATACAGCCTTTAGCTGATAGCTGATAGCTGACAGCTTCATTTCGATCAATTGCCAAAGATTCAATGACTGCTGTTATTGCCTTTGCATATCCGCTTTCAAGCCCCCCTTCGTAATCAGGAGTTGGAACGTGGACAATCGTGAATCGTGAATCATGAATCGTGAATCGTTTCACAGCGCCTGCTATGTCATCGCCCTTTATTTCAGAGAGTCCTGATGTGAGAATACCGATAATATCGGGATTATTTTTTTCGATGAACCCCTCGACTGTTTTAACAAGGTTCTCCTCGCTTCCCATCACCACGTCTTCCGTAAAGAGTTTTGTGCTCGCCAGCGCAATAGGTTCTCTGAAATGCTTTGTGAGAAGAACCTTTCCGAGAAATGTGCATCCCTGAGCGCCATGTATTATCGGCAGCGCATTATGTATTCCCTGAAACGCAATCGCCGCGCCGATGGATTGGGAATGTTTCAGGGGATTGATGAGGCAGCTTTCAGCTTTCAGCTTACAGCCTTCAGTTTTCTTCTCCTGCTGATTGCTGATTGCTGATTGCTGACTGCTATAGAACTTCATGCTGTTGCTTATCTGTTCAGCCAGATTCACAAGTCCGGCATATCCTGCATACGCCGTATGCCTTTCCTGATTCACATCAATAAATGGAAATCCGTCCTTGACGGCAAGATATTGATTACGCCCGCCCGCAACAAGGATGTCGGCATTCCTGTCTTTCAAAAGCCTCGAAAGGTTCTTGGGGGTCACATCCTCAACGAGCGGAGCCTTTTCTCCAAGGATATCAATCATTTTTGCTTCATCCTCAAAAGTGCTCTTCTTTGTGCCTATGGCGACAATCTCTATTCCCAGATCCATAAGAGCAGAGATAAACGACCAGCTCTTAACGCCTCCGGTATAAAGCACAGCCTTTTTGCCTCTAAGATGTGAATATGCCTTTAATTTTTCATCAAGTCTCTTTTCTTCTCTTTCAATAATTGCTTCAACATTATTTTTGAATTTTGAATTTTGAATTTTGAATTCGAGCTTTGAGGCTATTAGCCTTAAAGCTCGTGACATCTCCGTCTTTCCGAAAAAAGAGACCTCGACATACGGAATCCCGTATTTCCTCTCCATCTCTTTTGCGACATTTATCAACGCCCTGCTGCATACAACTACATTCAGTTTTGCCCTATGAGCATAAGTTATCTCTTCAAATGTAGAATCGCCTGTAATCCTTGAAAGAATCCTTATCCCAGCAGCATTGAGCACAGGTTCAACACCCCATAGATCTCCGGCTATGTTGTATTCACCGATAAGGTTGATATGGGGGATTGCGGAATTAGCCGGCTCGCCTGTTCCTATCACATAATCCAGCAATACTTCGCCCGCAATTCTGTTTCCAAGATTCTTCGGTCCGACAAATCCCGGAGCATTGACAGGAATAACCTTGCAGCCGAACTGCGCCTCGGCTTTTTTACATACAGATTCGATATCCTCTCCGATTAGTCCGCTCACGCATGTTGCATAGACAAAAATTGCCTTTGGTTTTACAGCCTCGTAAATCTGAAGAATCGCCCTGTATAGTTTTTCTTCAGAGCCGTAAATAATATCCATCTCATTCATATCCGTAGTAAAACCCATCCTGTGAAAATTTCCTTTTGAAGAAAGCGTCCCCCTGCCCTCCCATGAATTTCCGCAGCAAGAGATCGGGCCATGCACAATGTGCGCAGTATCTGCAATAGGCTGGAGCACTATCATCGCTCCGTCAAAGGCGCAGGACTCTCCACCGCGCGAGCGGCAGATATTGTCTTTCTTCTCTGCTCCACACCCATGTTCTGTTAATTTATCTATATTGGTTAACATTATTTATCCTTTTTCTACTTACCACCCCGGCCTTCGGCCACCCCTCCTAAAATAGGAGGGGAGCTTTTGGCATCAACTCCCCTCCTTGGGTAAGGAGGGGTAGGGGTGGTTTGTAAGATCATCAACCTCACCGTATCACATCAAAACTCGTGGTATTTATCGTCTTTCTGTCCATCTCATCCAGCACAGTATTCACAATCGAAGTCACAAGGTTCAGCACGCCCTGGTAACCGATTATCGGATACCTGTGGAGATGATGCCTGTCAAAGAGCGGAAACCCGATTCTGACGAGAGGCGTTCCCGTATCTCTCCAGAGGAATTTGGCGTAGGAATTACCAATAAGGATGTCAACCGGATCAGTGAACATCAAAGACCTCAGGTGCCACATGTCTTTGCCCGAATAGACCTTCGCCTCGCTTCCGAACGGACTGCTGCTCAAAAGCTCCTGCATATCTTCCTCGAACTTCTTGTCTCCCATCGAACATACGATATGAACTGGAATTCCTCCCATCTCCATCAGGAAACTCACAAGGCCGAGCAACTGGTCAGGGTCTCCGACAAGGGCAAACCTTTTCCCGTGGATATATGGATGAGAGTCAACCATCGCATCAACGGCCCTTCCGCGTTCATCTTCTATCTCCTGCGGTATCGGCTTTCCGGTAAGTTTGCTCAGCTGCTCAAAAAAGAAGTCAGTGTTCTTTACTCCTATGGGCGAAAGCGCCAGCGCCTTCTGACTCCATTCCTTCCGGATATAATCCATCGTCTTAAGCGTCGAATACTGCTGAAGGGCCACAGTGGCAGCAGCGTTTATCGAATCCATCGCGTCTTCCAGCGGAGTGCCGCCGGGATAGAGCTTATACTCTCCGGTATTAGGTGAATCGAAGATTGCGCTTGCGTCCGACAGGAGAGTAAAATCAACGCCCATCAGCGTCAGCAGTCTCTTTATTTCATGGTAATCGCCGGTGTAAGTGTCAAAGCCCATGATGATATTGATCTTCCCATTAGGCTCTCCCTTTTTGCCTGCTGTGATGGAAGATAGTATCCCTTTCATCATGTTGTCGTAGCCGTTAATGTATGAGCCGACAAAGCTCGGTGTGTGCGCAAAGGGGACCGGCAGGTCTTTAGGTATCAAGTCTTTTTCCTTTGCGGTCCTTATATATGCGTTCAGATCGTCTCCGATTACCTCTGCCATGCAGGTCGTGCATACCGCGAGCATCTTCGGGTGGTAGAGGGTATAGGCGTTTTCGAGCCCCTCCAGCATGTTGTTCAGTCCGCCAAATACTGCCGCATCCTCTGTCATGGATGTGGATATGGCCGCCAAAGGCTCCTTAAAATGCCTGTTCAGATGGCTCCTGAAATAAGCCACGCAGCCCTGCGCGCCCTGAACAAAGGGCATAGTCCCTTCAAAACCCGACGAACAGAAGATGGCCCCAAGCGGCTGGCAGGCCTTGGCCGGGTTTATCTTTATATTTTTCCTGGCGAAGTTCTTCTCCTGATATTCCTCGGTCTTCGTCCATTCGGCGATCTCCTTCACCTTTTCCTTCGGCCATGGGTCCTCGAACTCTCGCTTATTTTCAAACTGGTCCAGATAAGTCTGCTCCTGGAAGAGCTCGTTATGGTCTTTGATCTTTATCGTCTTCATTTCTTCCTCCGTATCAAATTCCACGACGGGTTGTTGACCGTCATGTCCATGTCTCTTGCAAAGACCGGGAACCCATCGAAGCCGTGGTATGGTCCCGAGTAATCCCATGAATGCATCTGGCGGAACGGCACGCCCATCTTGTGATAGGAATATTTTTCCTTTATGCCTGCGCCCACCATGTCGGGTTTCATTCTTCTGGTGAACTCCTCTAATTCATAAAGGGTAGCGTCATCCATAATTACGGCGCCCTCTTTCATCACAGGATAGGTCCTGTTGTAGTCATCGTTGTGACCGAATTCATATCCCGAGGCGATTATATCCATTCCAAGGTCTTCATAAGCGCCGACGGTGTGCCGGGGCCTCAGTCCTCCGACATAGAGCATCACCTTCTTGCCTTCGAGTTTCGGCTTATACTGCTCAACCACAGCATCCATGATCGGCTTGTATTTTTCGATCAGCTTCTCCGCGTTCTCCTTGATCTTGTCGTCGAAATGGGAGGCGATCTTTCTTATGCTTGCGTATATCTTCGTGGGCCCGAAGAAGTTGAATTCCTCCCAGGGAATGCCGTATTCCTCTTCCATATGCCTGCATATATAGTTCATGGAACGATAGCAATGGATCAGGTTAAGCTTTGACTTCGTTGCTATGCCGAGTTCATTAACGGATGCATCCCCGGTCCACTGCGCTATTACCCTGAGACCCATTTCTTCCAGCATCTTCCTCGAAGCCCATGCGTCTCCGCCGATATTGTAGTCTCCTATGAGCGCGACGTCATAAGGCGTAGTTTTTTCAAGCTTACCCTTGCCGAGGACATAGTCCCTGATAGTGTCATTCGCTATGTGATGGCCGAGGGACTGACTAACGCCCCTGAACCCTTCGCACCTCACCGGGACAATCGGGATTTTGAATTCCTTTTCCACCCTCTTTGAGACTGCCTCGATATCGTCCCCGATAAGGCCTACCGGGCATTCGGAAAGGATGCCGATACCCTTTGCCAGGGGAAACAGTTCTTTTAGTTCATGGAGCGCCGCATCGAGTCCCTTATCGCCTCCATAGACAATGTCCCTCTCCTGAAAATCCGTGGTTATATGCATCGTGCCGAAGGTGTCGACACCCGTTATTCCGTTGTAATAATTTCTCCTGGCCCACCAACTGTACTGTCCGCATCCGACCGGGCCGTGGCTGACGGTTATCTGGTCTTTCACCGGACCCCAGACAACACCCTTTGCGCCTGCGTATGCGCAGCCCCTGACAGTCATAACGCCGGGCCGGGATTTTGTATTGGCCTTTACCTTGCAAGTGCTGCACTGTCCGGTAGGATCATTCGCCGCAAGGTGCTTGGCCCTCTCCTTCTTCGCCTTCTCCGGATATGCATCCAGAACTTCCTCTATCATCTTCTGTGTATCTTTTATTGCTGTGCTCATGCCGCCTCCTCGCTCTCCATTATCCCGAAGTCCATAAGCAGTTGTTCCAGTTCGTCCATGGAAATCGGAGTAGGTATAACCAGGTCCCTGTTGTCCGCAATCTTCTTTGCGAGTATCCTGTATTCATCGGCCTGAGGGTGTTCCGGAGAGTATTCGATAACTGTCATTCTCCTC
The DNA here is from genome assembly GCA_004298625.1 of Nitrospirota bacterium. GTDB lineage: Bacteria > Nitrospirota > Thermodesulfovibrionia > Thermodesulfovibrionales > UBA1546 > SCSY01. Next base: position 25,803 of record SCSY01000135.1, read on the forward strand.
AGTTCAGCCCTCTGCACCTGGTTGTCCCTCGGCACAAAATGTATCAACTGTGTCCCAAGCTTTTTCGCGAGTTCTGAAATCAATTCATATTCCTTGTCTGTTTTTCTGCTGTTGCATATCAGTCCGCCGAGTCTGACTCCGCCGCTATGCGCATATTTAAGAATTCCTCTCGAAATATTGTTGGCCGCATACATAGCCATCATCTCACCTGAGGTCACAATGTATATCTCTTTTGCCTTGCCCTCTCTCATCGGCATGGCAAAGCCGCCGCATACGACGTCACCGAGCACATCGTAAAATACGAAATCGGTGTCTGCATCATAAGCCCCGTTTTCTTCAAGAAAGTTTATGGCGGTTATAACTCCACGACCCGCGCATCCGACTCCTGGTTCAGGACCTCCCGACTCAGCGCACCTGATGCCGTTAAATCCGGTCAGAAGCACCTCATTAACTTCAAGGTCTTCTACTGTGCCGCGTTCCCTTGCAAGGTCCATGACAGTCGTCTGCGCCTTTGCATGGAGTATAAGCCTTGTTGCGTCTGCTTTTGGATCACAACCCACTATCATGCATTTGTATCCGGCCTGCGAAAGGCCGGCAACTGTATTCTGTGTTGTTGTTGATTTGCCGATACCGCCCTTACCGTAAACTGCTATCTGTCTCATAAAAAATCCTCCTGTTTTAAATTTCTTAACTACAATGCAATAGACATGCCAACGCATAAAAGCGGGTAAACACCGGCTATTATAAAAAACAAAACTTTACTAAAATTACAATATTGTAATATATAAGACATTTTTGTAGTAAGGCTATTCCGCCTGGAGGCATAAAAAAAAGGACGGGCATTGCCCGTCCTTTTTTTTAAAACCGCGACTGCCTAAAGCGCAGCGTCTCCTTTTTCTCCGGTTCTTATTCTCACAACGTTCTCAACAGTGTAAACAAATATCTTGCCGTCTCCAACCTTTCCTGTTTTTGCCTTCAGCTCTATCGTTGAGAGCGCCTTTTCCATCATATCATCCGATACCACTATCTCAATCTTCAACTTGGGAATGAAGGATATGTCATATTCAGCTCCTCTGTAGAGCTCGACATGACCTTTCTGTCTTCCAAACCCCTTCACTTCCGTAACCGTCATGCCCTGCACGCCGAGCACATTGAGGGCGTCTTTAACTTCATCCAACTTAAACGGTTTAATTATGGCTTCTATTTTTTTCATAATTCCTCCTCATCTTACCTATGACTACTGCGAACGTTGAAGTCCGGATAGGCTGTTACGGCAACCTCTGCCTGATCAAGACCCTCGATCTCAACCTCTGCAGGAACTCTGAGGCCGATGACCTTATCCAATATTTTGAAGAAGACGTAGGCCACGATAAACACGTAAATGATGTTGGTCAGCGTGCCGATGCACTGTGCAAGAAACTGTGATGCATCTCCGTAGAACAACCCTTTTACTGTGCCTGGAACGCCGTTCCATCCATCGCCGTAAGTGCCGTCGGCAAAGAGTCCCAGAGACAGAACACCCCATGCGCCGTTTACGCCGTGAACCGAAACTGCGCCGACCGGATCGTCAACCTTAAGTTTTTGGTCCACTAAATATACGGAAATACAAACGAGAATGCCTGCGATCAGTCCTATCAGCACCGCTACGGGAGCGGTAACAAAAGCGCAGGGCGCTGTTATGGCAACTAACCCGGCGAGCATGCCGTTACAGATCATGCTGATATCGGGCTTGCCGTAACGCATCCACATGTATATCATCGAAGAAAATGCCCCGGCGGCAGATGCCAGCATTGTATTGGTGGCTACAACGCCGATGCGCAGGTCTGTGCCTGCAAGGGATGAACCTGCATTGAACCCGAACCATCCGAATGCGAGGATAAAGGTTCCCACTACCGCCATCGGAATATGGTGCCCCGGTATGGCCATTACCTTACCGTCTTTATACTTCCCAATCCTTGGGCCCAGAACTATTGCGCCTGCTAAGGCCGCCACTCCGCCTGTCATGTGAACTACGGATGAACCTGCAAAATCAACATGTCCGTGTCCAATGCCGAAATTCTTGCCGAGCGTTGCGAGCCAGCCGCCTCCCCATACCCAGTTTGCATATAATGGATAGAGAATGGCTCCTACAAATAGAGCATAGATTACAAAGGACTTGAAGTTCCAGCGTTCGGCCATAGAGCCGGTCGGAATAGTCGCAGTGGTGTCCATAAAGACCATCTGGAACAGGAACAGCGTGAAGACTGCGGCGTCATAGGTGGTGCCTGACAGGAAGAAACCCTTCATGCCGAAAAGGCCGAAGTCCTTTCCAAAAAGATTTATAGTGAACTCACTGTTTAAAACCTGCGCGCCTCCGAGCGTTGCCACTCCGCCTACACCGCCCATCTGCAGCGCAAAGCCGCACAGCCAGTAGCCGAGCATCCCGAGGCCGTATACCATGAAGTTCATGGCCATTGTATGCCCTGCATTCTTTGCCTGCGTGAAACCTGTTTCGACCATGGCGAAACCTGCCTGCATGAACATAACAAGAAATCCTGCTACGAGCGTCCAGACTATATTGATAGAAATCCTGTTATGGCCTACCACATCAGCCACTTTTGCGGCCAATGGTTCGCTGGCCGAGAGTTTTTCCATATCTTCTTTCGTAGGCGCATTTGCGCTCGCGCCGATAATGTCTCCTGCACCGCCGGTATTTGCCCCTGTGGGGTCCGGCTTAGGCTCTGCCGGAGCAGCGGGCGCCGGAGCTGCCGCAGCAGGAACAACCTGCTCGGCAGCGGAAACAGGAGGATTAGGCTGCGCCTGTTCCTCGGCAAATAAAACTCCTGCCGGGATCAACATGCTGATTAAAATTAATATGCTGAACAAACGTTTCATTTTATTCCTCCAATTTTTTCTTAGAAGCTCAATATAAGATTAATGCCGCCCACAAAGGTGTCATCGAGCTTTCCGTTCGGGTTATACGAAACCCCGCCTACTGTCCTTTTTGCCTTGCCTGACAAAGGAATCCAGTATTGGACCAAAGGCTGAAGCGACATATTTTTCGCTACGGGTATAGTAAGGCCTGCCTTTACCATGCCGTCATGGAATGCCTTGTATTTCTTGCCTGTGTATGCGCCTGTTGAAGCGTCGTATGTGTTCCAATACTGAT